>WJKI01000058.1 GCA_014729195.1 Candidatus Woesearchaeota archaeon | reverse complement strand
TCATTAATGTATCGCACAATTCACTTGTCCATGTGTTATCATATGCTCTTATTAACTGTAATCTTCGCATACTTTCATCTTCTGTTTTGATTTTGCTTTGGGAAGGCACATAAATTCTTTTTGTTGGTGTCGCAGACATTAATACTGGTTCGCATTCTGCGAAATCTGCAGCTTTTGCCATTCTCAGTATTGTTTCCATTATTTGTGCTGTTCCGCGGTATCTGGTTGCTATGTCGCATGCTAATGATGTTAGTTTTTGTTTTTTTCTTGCAGTTGATACTTTTTCATTTAACAAAATAGGAATTATTGTATCTAGAGCAGATATAGGAACTGATTCTTTTTGTGTTGGTTTTCTTTGAATTACAAATCTTAAGTATGGCTGCATTCCGTTTTTCTTATTTATTTCAAAATCTTCTGTGTCTATTATTTGTCCAATTGTATAATTATGAATGCGCATTGGTTTTTCAAGTGTAATTATTTGGTTTTCAAGATATTTTATTCCTCTTTTGATAACTCCATCTAAGTTTAATTCTTCTTTTTTCTCGTTTCCTAAATAGAATCCTGGAAGTAATGCTTCTTTTTCTTTTCCGTTATCTAATAGTTTTATTTTGACTTCTGGAAGACTTCCGGATTCATCGATTTCGATAATGTATTTTCTGCCATCTAAAAGTTCTGAATCTACTATTTCTGGATTAAACGCGGCATTTATTAAGGCAAATGAATTTATTTTTTCTAAGATTTTCTCAGGATGTTCATCTCTAATTACCAGTCTTTTTCTTATGTCCTTTGGAGCGTATCCTAAAAAGTTGTTTTGCATTTTTTTAGAGTGTATAAATCAGTTGTCTTGATACTCTTAATCGCAGGGAACGCCCTCTGCTGAAAGAGTTATCTTCAGTGTGTTCCTCAATTTGAGTATACTTTTGTGTGTCAAAAAAAAGTGATGGTAATAAGTCGACTATATCTAATGTTTTGAATTTATGTTTCCATGTTATTGGTTTTTCTATTATTGTATCTGGATTGATTGGAAAATATGTTTTTTCTTTTTGTTCAGTAATTTCTTGTTTTAGAATATTAATAAGACTGGTTATATTTTTGATTACTTTATTTGTATTTTGTGGATCTCTTTTTGAGAAATTACTATTTAGATTATCTCTTAATTCTATTAAATTCACTGCTTTATCTGTTAAGTTTATGTCAGGATCTTGTATTTGGTTAAGTACCCAAGTCCAATAATTTTCTTTATTCGGTTTTTTTATTATTTGTGATGGGGTTTCCATTGCATCGGGATTCATGTTTTCCTTTTGTAAATATATATCTACCAATCCAATAGAATGGTCATTTATTTGTTCTATTTGCTTTATTCCAATTTCTGGAATAGTATATTGCCTTACTACAGTTAAAGGATCTGAATAAAGTAATTCATCTAAGTGATATTTTATTTCAGGAATGCTGATTTGTATTACGTTATCGATTACATTATCCATTTTTCTCAAATAATTTCTCTCCTATTTTTCTTAGATATTTGCTGTTCTCAATATTTTGTATCCATTTTTCTGGAATTTTAGTAATTCCGTTGTATGTTCCGCTTATTGCTCCGGTAATACATGCGACAGAGTCAGTATCGCCGTCTATGTTTGCTGCTGTCAGAACTGATTTAGAATAATCTTCAGGACTTCTCAGAAAACAGTATAATGCAATTGCCACTGCTTCTTCGCCTCTCCAACCTTGGCCTAATTGTTCAATCATTTCAAATGGATTTTTATTGGATGATAAATCTTGTATTTGTGTTATTTTTTGTTTGAATGTGTCATCAAAAAAGTCTTTTTTTAATATTCTTTTAAGGAAGGTGGATGGATTTGTTTTTTGTAAAGCAAGTGCAGTTAAGTATGCGGTTCCTATCCCTGCAGATATTGCTGGGGGATATTTAGTTGTACATTTGCTAATAGCATCTGCAGTTTCAATCAGTTTTTCAAGATTGTTAGGAAATATTAAGCCCAGTGGCGCGCTTCTCATTGCTGCTCCGCATCCTTTGGCGTTATAATCTCCGGATTCTTCCCAGGAAACTCCTTGTTCCATTTTTCTGCATCCCGCAATACACGATTTTCCTGGTGTACGGTTTGTTTGTTCATCATTAACCCATAGAACTAATTCTTCTTTGACATTACTCATTATTTCTTTAATAGAATATTTCTTTAAATTACTTTTTAATAATGCTCGGGCAATTGCAAGACTCATTTGAGTATCATCGGTATATGTTCCAGCAGGAAAATCTTCTGCAGGGATGAATTTTCTTTTTTTTCCAGTGATTTTTGTTTTTCCTTTTGAGCGATTAAATATTGTTGGTTCAAAATCAGTTAATTCATTTCCCCTAATAAGCAAATTAGTTTTTCTGTCATTAAATTCATTTGGAAATCCTAATGCATCGCCTATTGCTAAACCATATATACATCCAAGATATTGTTCTTTAGTCATAGCAAACTCTCGCTTCTGTTTTTATAATAAAAGGGGTTTGTTTAAACTTGCCCTGTACTTCATGATTTACAAGCATACTTATTATTTTAGGATCATTTATTAGATTTTTATATAGATTTAGTACGTATATGGCTTTTTTATTTGTTAATTCTTCAGGAAGTATTCCTATTTTTGAAGTGTCCAACACAGTTATTTGTTTGTCATCGTGTTTTTTGCTGAAGCCAAGCAATCTTTTCACTATTTCTTGTAGAGATTTTCCGATTTGTTTTATCTCTGGATTTTGTAAATCGTTTCCATAATATTCTGCAAGATTTCTAAATACTTCTGTTACATGCAACGCTCTTAATTCAATAGGCGTGCTATTATCAGCTATTTTTGTTTTAGCTTCTTGCCAATATTCTTCAAAATGGTCGTATCCTTTGTCAGATGATTTTTTAGATATTCTTGCAGTTATCCTCGCAGTATTGAATCGTTGATGTGGTTTTACTTTATTCACGTTTAATTCAATTTCATATTTGTTAGGGATATATTTCTCTTGTATTTCTGCCATATCTGCTATTTTAGGCAATTTTGGTAGCAAGTCCGAGGTTATTTCTTTGAGAATTTCATCTATTACAAAATTAAGTGTATTTTTATCTTCGTCTCTTTGTTCTGTATAACCCATCTTTCTCACTACCAACTATACTATTCTTATACTCTCGTCCTTTATAAACCTTTCGCTTTTTATCACTCTATTGTGACAAATAACATTTATAATATGCTTCTATATATAGAGAAAATATGGGGAATATCAAGGTTAGTGACGCTATTGTTAGACCATTTACTCATTTTTCAAGGTTGTTCTTAG
>WJKI01000057.1 GCA_014729195.1 Candidatus Woesearchaeota archaeon | reverse complement strand
TTCCCTGTGGAAAAACTATTGTTGCTCTTTGAATTATGTTGTCTATGCTCATATTAATCAATAACCCTGCATCTTATTTAAATCTTTAGATACAACAAAATATAAATTAAAAAATTATCTTTGCAGTCCTCTTGTTGCTTCCAGTATTGGAAGGTTTGTTTCTGTTGGCACATAGATTACTTCGCTTGTTTCATCCTGTAATCCTTGTATCCATAAATATCTTAGATATGCCTCATTTCCTTTAAGACTGTCTCCTATAATTTTATTAGCTTTTGCTACTCCTTTTGCTCTTTCTATTTCTGCTTCTGCGTCTAATATTGCGCTTTCTTTTCTTGCTTTTGCTTCTTCTACTGCTATTTGTCTGCTCCACTCTGCTTCTTTTAGCTGGGCTTTTCCGCTTAGTTCTTTTCTCCAAACATTGTATTTTGGAAAGCCGTAAAGAATTGCCCCTAATATCAGAACTACAACAAATATTGTTGTGATTATTCCAAATAACGGTGCGTTTTTATTCATGTTAGCATCCCTCCTTATCAATATAAAACAGAAATAGTATTTAAAAGTGTGGTTTAAATACATCAAAAAGCTTAAATAAATTACACTCTTAATAGTCTTTGTGGGAGGTATTTAAAATGTATAATGCATCTTATGAAATAACACACGGTGTAACATGTTTGGGTGGCAAACATGATGATGTAGCAATTGTTGAAAAGGAATTTCCTGGTTCTGATGAAGGTCAGGCATTGAAGCAGGCATTGCAGTATGGAAAGGAATTATCCCTGGAGTATCTTTCAGATAGTAAGGGTAAAACAACTGTCACCATGACTGTTTGTAATCCTGATAAAAGCGAAATTGATTTAAAATCTTTGCTGCGCAGAATATGTCCTGAAAAAAGTAAAGCTCAGTTAGAAAAAGTTATTGAGCGCGACATGCCTGATGACAAAAGATTAAGAATAGTTTCTACCTGCACAGAACATTTGTTAAGGGTTTAAAACGCCCCAGCTGGGAGTCGAACCCAGGTCGGAGCCTTTCTATGCACGGCGGAATTTAGTCCGCTGTTTTGATTAACCTTTTTTTAAAAGGTTACTCGACAGGGCTCCATGATAGGCCACTACACTACTGGGGCTTGTAAGGCAAATAAATTAAGATAGTTTTTAAATCTTGCGTAAATAAAGAACAGCATGACATTGTTAAGATGAGAGTTTAAGAAAGGGTTGTGTGTCTTTATTTGTCTTTGAATGATTCTTTTAGGTATTTTCTTAATTGTTCTTTTATTTTGGGCAGATTTTCTTTTCTGTATAAAAGAAGTTTGTCATTTGGAATGTCGGGGAATGGAAAGTATGGTGCTTGTTTGAGTGCTTGGTTTGCGTATTTGTTTTTTTGGTCGCGGACTCTGATGTATGCTTCGGTGTATTTGTATATTGCTTCTTTTTTGCATGATTTGCTTGTTTTTCTTTTTCCTTTTTCTATCTGTTCCAGTTGATGGGAATATGCTCTTAGTTCCAGTATGTCCTGGTAATTCAGGGGTTTGATTTTTTTTATTATTTCATTTGTTATTTTTTCATTGCAGAGTATTATTCCTTCAAAATTGTCTTTTGCGTGTATGTATTCGTGGTCTACTATGCAGCTTAGGATGTCTTCTTTGTTTTCTCTTATTTGGAATAGTTTTGGAAATATTACGCATATAGATTGTTTTCCTTGAGCTGTTTGTTGTCTTGAGCTTAGGGTTAGTGCTGCGTATTCTTCTTGTCTTGTTGCTAGTCCGTGCCAGAGTTTTGTGCTTTGGGCTCTGGTTGCGTTGTATTCTTGTTCTATTAGTTTGCAGAAGGTGTCTTTGTTTTCGTCTTCGTAGTATATTATTTTTTTAATGTGCTTGCAGGGGTTTTGTTCAAGTATTTCTTCAAGTAAATTTTCTCTTTTTTGTTTTATTGTTTGTTCTTGTGCGCCGACAGGTATTGGATTTAATTGTGTTTCTGTGAGTTGTATCGGTTTTGTAGATGAACAACATGCAAGTATTATGCTTAATGCTGTTGGTAGTATTCTTTTCATGTGTTTTTACCAGTTTTATAAGTTTAAAAACGTTCTGACATAAAAATTAACGCCACTGGCCAGTCTGGCGCAGTATTTATAAATCAGTAACACTTTATAAAAGTATGTCTTATTCACCCGATCTTAATTCAGATACAGCCTATCTTATCGGAGTTGTAGCAGGTGATGGGTGTATCACTAAGTATATTTCTTCTAAACGAACAGATTATAAAGTGGAAGTTTTTGGAGATTTAATCGACGAGCCAGATTTTTTCAAAATTCTAATTAAATTATTTTCAGAACAATTCGGAATTATTCCGAAATTAATAGTCAATAAAGATTGTTTGAGATTGCGTTTAAATTTCAAATTTATTTTAGAATTTTTTGAAGAAAATGGATTAAAAGCCGGTAAAAAAGCAAGAATAATACAGATTCCTAAGAAAATAAAGCAAAACAAGAAATTCTTATTATCTTTTATGCGAGGATTAGCAGATACTGATTTCTGTTTGACTTTTAAAAAAAGACATAAACAAATAAATTATTATCCGGTAATTTCAGCAGAATTTGCTTCGAATAAACTTATACAAGACATTTGTGAAGTAATTAGTATGCTGGGCATTTCTTATACATACACAAGAAGGATTAGGAAAACTGGTTTTGGCAATCCCGCGGATTACCCTAGTTTTTGCATTAATATAAATGGTATTGAGAATCTAAAAAAATGGATGGATAGTATTGGTTTTAGAAATCCTAAGCATTTAACAAAATTGATTCTCTGGCAAAAAACCGGTTTCTGTCCTGCGCACACTAAGTATCCTGAAAGAATTAATATATTAAAAAACATCCCTGTGGCCGGACTCGAATTCGCCGATTTTCACAGTGTTTATGAAAATCTCCGGCAGCCTTCCGGTTCCAGCTGACTTATCATCATTCTTAGCATCTTATGCTTATAGTCTGATATGTTTCTACAGCCGGACGCTCCACCATTGAGCTACACAGGGACTTAGTAAAAACAACTGTTCAAATCTTTATAAAGTTTTCGAGAATGGCTTGTTTATCCTAGAAATCCAATTCTTGCTTTGTTAGAATTAGAATGTCTGATTTTTCCGCGCAGTGTTGAAAATTTTGCTACAGCAACGGGTAGAGTCACTCCTCCTAAGATGCTTAGTTTTGATTGTATTTTATAGGATATCAGTCGTTCTTCTCCTGGATCTATTGAGTCAAGATGCCATTTTAAGATAGTTCCTTGGAGTTCATTGCGGACTACTTTGTCTGGGTTTACTGTTCCTATTTCTGAATCTGTTTTCAGGGAAGCTATGCGGGGGACTAAGTCTATTATTTTTAGGTGTTTTACTTTATTTTTGCTTCTGTTTCTTATTGTTAGGAGAACTTTTAGTTCTGATATTCCTCCTTCTTGTGTTCCTATTACTGCTGCTTGTTTTCTCATTATGATGGGGCTTCGGAAAATAAAATAAGCGATTATTAGCACAATAAAGGCAGTTATCAGAAATGCCAATGGCCTGTAATTGGTAACTATTACTATTTTTTGTGTTTGTCCTTTTGGAATGTCCAGTTCCCATGCCAGTTGTGTTCTCATTCGTTCGGATTCTGGTTCTGTTATTGTGAACATGCTTTCAATGAAATTTGTTGGTAGGTAGTATTTTTCCTGTAAATGGGTGTTTCCTTCGTTTACCAGCCATATTTCCGTTATTGTCTTGAATGTTTCTTTGGTTGTTTCTTCTTTTAGTTTTATAAAGTCGCTGTATTCTATGACTGTGAATTCCACGGGGTTGAGGTCAAACTGGTA
Source organism: Candidatus Woesearchaeota archaeon (assembly GCA_014729195.1). Taxonomy (GTDB): domain Archaea; phylum Nanobdellota; class Nanobdellia; order Woesearchaeales; family ARS49; genus WJKI01. The sequence goes on along the minus strand of WJKI01000057.1, from coordinate 31,528 downwards.
TACTTCTCCTGCTTCCTGCACTACTACTGTTACTTTCATCACGTCTTTTTGCGGGGATGTGTATGGGTCTACTATTGCTTCAAATGTAAATTTTTTGGATTCTTGCGGTTTTAGTTCAGCATCATAGTCTTTGTTTATTACATTGCTTCTTAGTTTTATTTGGACATTTTTTAGTAGTTTTTTGTTTTGATTTTCCAGGCGGACATATACTCTTATTGGATCTTTTGGATCTGCCTTGCGTGCCATTGTCACTGTTCCTCTTATTGCTGGCAGGTATGTTGCTACTGGCGGTCTTTGTGAGAGTACTTCCAGTTGCACGTGTTGTTTTACTATTTGGTCTGTTCCTGTTTTTTTGATGTGGATTGGTATGCTGTATAGTCCTGGATTTAGGTTTAATGGACGTAAATAAAGTTCTGTTTCAAGTGTTTTTCCTGGTTCTACTATTAGGGTGTCTTTTGTTCTTACATCCCACAGTATGTCTGTTGAGTAGACTTCAAATGTTTGCGGTGTCCCGTATGGGTGTGATATCATTAGTGAGTATTTTGCTGTTTCGTTTTGTTTTATTGAGTCAGAATGGGATAAGAGTGATGCTGAGAAGTCTTGGGCATAGACTGCTGTGGCTAGAATAAGTACCGACAAGAGCATCAAACCTATTTTTTTCATTATTACCCCTATATATAGTTCAGATTTCTGCTTATTTATATACTTTTCTATTGCTGGATTTCACTTATGTGTTCATTTTTTTGTACTTTTATTATTTGGTCTGCAAATGTTTCTACTTTGGTTTCATGGCTTACTATTATTATTTGTTTCATGTTCAATTGTTCTAAAACATCTCTCATCTGGTCTAGTTGTTCAGATGAAAATCCGTCTGTTGGCTCGTCAAGTATGAGTAATTCCTTGGTATTGATTCCTGTGATTAAATCATTGATTACCTTATTCAGAGCAAGTCTATAAGCAAGTGCGCATGCGGTTTTTTCTCCTCCGCTAAGATTAACAACATCCACGTCATATCCGTTTTGTATTATTACCGGAGTGAATGTATCGTCTAGCCGGCAGGAAATGGTTTCATCTGCTATCAGAGCATCAAACCAGGTCTGGAATAGTTCGTTGAATTCGTGGTAAACTCTTAGCATTACTTGTTTTTCTATGGTTTCTGTCAGTTTGATAAAATAGTCTGAAAGCCAGTTTTTTATGTCATTTAGTTTCATCAGTTCAGAGTGGATTTTTTCTTTTTTATTAATTTCCATATCAAGTTCTTGTATTATTGATTTTATGTTTTCTTTTTTTTCTGCCGCCCTGTTGAATTCTATTTCTTCTTTTTTCTCTGTTTCCTGCAGGAAATTAAGTTCTTTTTTGTGCTCCTGCAGTTCTTTTTCTAAATCTTTGTATTTTTTTGTTTCTGTTTGTATTTTCTCCTTTTCTGTTTCAGCAGCGTCTATTGTTTTGAGAAGTTTTTCCTGCGTTTGCGTGATATTATCAATCTGTTTTTCTTTGTTTTCAAGGGTATTTTGTTTTATTCGCAGTTCTGCTGTTTGTTTCTCTTTTTTGCGCAGTTCTTCTATTTTATTTTCCAGTTCTTTTTTGATTGTTTCTTTTTCAGATATTTCTTTTAAATGTTTGTCAATATGTAAAATTAATTCCTGTATTTTTTCGTCTTCTTTAAAGGCAATTTGTTCTTTGTGGTTTTTGTCGACGATTTGCAGGCAAGTGGGGCAATTGTTAAGTTCAGCTATTTTTTTCTTCAGTTCTTCGCTTCTTTTTTTGTCTGTTTCGCGGATTGTTTTCTTTTCAAGGATTGCTTGTGTTTCCTTGGATATTTTTTGTATTTTTTTGTTTAATGAGTCGATTTCTTCGATAAAAGATTTTTTTATTTCAGTTCCCGAAAGTTCTTCTCTTAATTTTGTTGTTTCCTTTTCGAGTTCTTTTGCCTGTGAGAGATTGGTCTTGTGCTGTTCTTTTTTACTGGTTATTTCAGACTCTATTACTGCAATTTTTTGTTTTAGTTCAGTTAATGTTTTTTGTCTTTTTTCAATTTCGGTTATTATTTTTTGTTTGTGCTGCACTTTTATTTTTGCCGCGTCTACTTTTGGTTTTAATTCGTGTAATTTCTTTTCTGCGAGTATAAATTCTTTTTGCCTTGCATCTCTGTTTTTTTTCTTTTCCTCCAGATCTGATGTTATTCCTGCTTTTTCTTTTTGGTTTTCTTTTATCTGCCTGACATATAATGAAGTATTGTCCTGAATTCTTTTGTATTTGTCTATGTCGAATAGTTTTCTGAGAACATCAAGTCTGTCTTCTTTTTTTTCCATTAAAATCCGCTTCATGTCTTCCTGCGGAGTATAGACTGTAAATCGGTAGATATTTTTGCTTTTTGTGAGCATTTCTTTGGGATATCCGAGCAAGTCAAACACTGCGGTTTTTAGTTCTACCGGCGTCATGTCTTTTTTTATTCCTTGTTTTATGATGTGGCCGTTTCCTTGTGTCACAGATGTTTTGGTTTTTTTCAGGGTTCTTTGAATTTTTATTTTTTGGTTGTTGAGTTCAAAGATTATTTCTACTGTTCCTTTGTCTTCTCCGTTTCTCAGCAATGTTCCTCCTGATAATTCTCCGGGCAGTATTCCGAACAGTGCAAATTCAATGGCCAGCAGGATTGTTGATTTTCCAGAGCCAATATCTCCGGATAATAAAACAATTCCAGAGGGAAATTCTATTTTTTGTGAAGTGTAGCTTCGTATGTTTTCCAGATAAAGAGATTTCAGGAGCATAATCAGATTAAAACAAGAGATTTATTAAAGTCTATTGTGATAGAGTATACAGTTTATTATGAAATATATTTTAGAGACGATAAATTAATTTAAATGCCTTGTTGAGAATATACTGCATGACTGAATTATATGTGATTGCAAATGAAGAATTTCCGTCAAGGTTTTTGAAGAAAAGGGATATTCCTCATCAGTGGATTCCTGGTTTTGATGTTAGTGCTGTTGAGGGTAATGCTGTTAAGACTGCGTTAACGCAGGCAAAGGCAAATGCAGAAATCGCTTGCTTAAGTGCGCCAGATAGGTTGCGAGATGCACTGATAGTTGGTTGCGGTTGTGTTTTGGCTGAAAAAAAAGCAGTGGGTCCTGAAATAATTATCATGCCTCCCGGGGATAATAAAGAAATGAAATCAGTATTGATGCGCTGTGCCATGAATCCTTTTGGTGTTTATGCTGCTGTCTATGTGGTTGATTCTGAAACTGGAAAAGAAACTGCGGGGTATACCCGTGCAGAAAGCCAGTTCAAATGTTCTATTAAGGAGATAAAAGATTTTTTAACTGATAAAACGGAATTTGTCGGTCTGGAGCCGATAGTAAAATTTACCTGCAGGTATTATTTTGATAAAAGAATACGCAATCCTGTGTTGACTCATCACCTATGCTGGGATAAGTTGGAGAAGATTTTAAGGGGTTATGAGTTTAGTGATTTTTCTTCTCATTAGTTTTATTCAGGAAATATATTCTGCACTTAATAAAAGCATTTAAACACTTCTTTATTTATTCTGAATATGAGATTATATCTTGCTTCTAGGTCTTCTGCAAGAGCGGAGTTATTAAGGGAACTGGGTATTCCTTTTATTATTGCTCCTGCAGATATCGATGAAGCCAAAATAATAGAGCAGCATAGTGATCCTTTGGACTTGGTTGAAATTCTTGCAAAGACAAAGGCTGAGACCGTTGCTGCTGATTTATCAGGGGATTATATTGTTGTTGGTTGTGATACTGTTAGTGTTCGTAATGGAAAAATTCTTGGCAAGCCCAGGACAAAAGAAGAAGCTAAAGAAATGATTATGATGCTTGAAAAATATCCTGATAATCAATATACCGGCGTTTGTGTTATTTCTCCTGAGGAATCGTTTGCCCGGACATTTCACGCCAATTATATTTTTAGTGGTTTTAGAGAGGTAGATGTTGATAATTATATTGCTTCTGGAGAGCCGTTTAGTAATGCTGGTGCGTTAAATCCTAGGGGTAAATTTGCAGGAACATTTGGTCTTACTGTAAAAGGATATTATCATGCTGATTTTTCCTTGCCTTTGGAAGTTCTTGTTTCGGTTTTAAGAACTCATGATTTATTGCCTGATTTTTCAAAACTCTGATTCTATTTTAAAATAATAAAAGTATTTAGAAAAGATACTTTTAGAGAGAAATATATTAGAAGAGTTCTATGGAAAAAAAAGTTAAAAAAAAGAATTTAATCAAAAGCTCCTGTTTCAAATACCGGTGCTCTGTTTATGTCTTTTACTACTACTGTTAGTTCTTTCTCAGCGGTGTTTATGCCGTCTGTTGCTTTGATTATTACTTTGTGTGTTCCTTGGTCTTCGTAGTCGGTAACATATGTGTCTGAGTTCATCCATCCGGTGTAGGTTATTGTCATTTCATCGTTTTCTGGGTCTGTTATTTCTGCGTTTATGCTTACTGTTTCTCCTTCGTTTACGTAAATTACGTCTGCTGGCACTGTTATTATCGGTGCTTTGTTTAGTGATTCAACAACAAGGTAAAAGCTTGTCTGATCCTCGGCTTCTCCGTCTGTTACAGTGACTGTTATTCTGTATTTTCCTGCATCTCCTTCTTGTGTCTGCCATTTTCCCATGTTATCTACTGGTTTGGAGTATTCAAATCTTAGGTCGTCTCCGTCTGGGTCTGTTGCTCGCGGTTCTATTGTTATCTTGTCTCCTTCTGTTATTACTATGTCTGTTATTGGTTCTATTTTTGGCCCTCTGTTTACGTTTTCTACTATTACTTTGACTTCTTCCTGTACTTTTTCTTTTCCGTCTGATGCTGTTACTATTACTGTGTGTTCTCCTGCATCTCTGTAGTCAGTTACTTTTGTGGGCATCAGCATCCATCCTGTGTATGAGATTTCTACTTCATCACCGTCGGGATCTGTGGCTCTTGCTGTTAGTATTACTTTTTCTCCTTCTTTGACTATTATTTCTTTTTCTGCAAGTTCTAGTTTTGGTGGTTTGTTTAGTGCTTTTACAATTAGTATTACGTCTTGTGATACTTTATTTACTCCGTCTGATGCAGTGATTGTTACTTTGTATCTTCCTGCGTCTCCTTCTTTTGTCTGCCACATTCCTCTTTGGTTTAATGGTGAGCTGAAAGTGTATGTGATTGGGTCTCCGTCTGGGTCTGTTGCTTTAAGGTTTGGAAAGCTTATTAGTTCTCCTTCTTTTACCTTTTTGATTGGGAGTCCGCTTTCATCTATTTCTTCATCTTCAGAAGGGGTTTGGTCTTTCATTTCTTCTATTGGCACGTCTGCGTCTTCCTGTTCTATCAGTTCTGATACTTTTTCTATTTCTTCCAGTGCCTTGTCTATGTCGTCCATTTCTGTGTCTGTTACCTGTGCTTTTCTTTTGATTTTAAAATCCTTTAATGCACATCCTGTTAGCATTAGTACTATTAGAACTGTTAAACTTGCCAATATTATTTTTCTGACTCTCGTATCCATAATATCCCCCTCTTTAAGGTTGTTATCATCTTAGAATAACAATCCTATTTATTAATTTTGTTGTAGTGTAAAATATATTTTGTGTTTTAGAAACTTCATTGAAAAAACTATTGTTATCACTATCCCAAAGATAAATCCTCTTAAAATTATGTCTTTGAAAAAACCATAAAAAAAATCTATCGGATACATTTGTATCAAAACAGAATTTGTATCAAACATCCAGTTTCCCTGCGGGAAAAAAATAAAATGAAAATAGTTAAACAACAGCTCAAATGGAATTGCATACAAAATCAAGGGAATGATTAAACTAAGCAATCCTCCGTAAACCATTGCTTTTTGATCTTTAATCAGGAACAAACCAATTATTGAAAATATTAAGACAAGAATCAAAAGCCATATCACAAATCTTGCATCTTTCAGATGGTCTGCTTCAGGTTTTGTAAATCCGCGAAGTTCTTCTTTGCCTTGAAAATATGAAATAATGTTTTTTGTTTGCAGTTCTGCTGTTGTCTTGTCTGCGCTGTATTGTAAAATAAATTTCTCATAAATAGGATAATGAAACACAACCATTGAAAAACTTAACAAGTAAACAGAAACAACAACAAGAACAATTCCGAGAAGTCTAAGATATTTGTGCTCCATCTTTTATGTTTGCTTCTATTTCTTCTTTTTTGGTTTTTAATGGCTTGTCTTTGTAGACTGCTCTTCCGTCTTTGGTTGTGATTTTGATTTTTGTAAAGTTCTTGATTGTTATTTGTTTTCCTTCTGGTTCTATCCCTTCTACTTTTACCAGGTCTCCTGGTTCTGAGCAGGGCGCTTCTAATAATACTACTTTGTCTTTGTGTTCTGCAGCTAATAGCATTCCATTGCTTTCTTCGCCTTTTAGTTTGGTTGGTTTAAGATTAGTTACCACAACAATATGTTTCCCTGTTAGTTCATCTTTGTCAAAGTATGGTTTTAGTCCTGCAACTATTTGTCTTTTTTCTTTTCCTAAATCAATTTGGAGTATCAACAATTTGTCTGCTGATGGGTGTTCTTTTACTTCTTTAATTTCTGCAACTCTCAGGCTTAAATGTGAAAAGGGATCTTCTGATTTTATTTCTGTTTTTTTGAATAATATTTCCGGTTTTTCAAGTGTTCCTTTGGTTGTTTTTCTGAATTTTATGCTTGAAAAGTCCTCTTTATTTTGTCCTATTTGCTCTGTTATTTTTTCTGCAGTTGCTGGAATAAACGGCCGTATATAAATTGAGATGATTCTCAGGCTTTCTGCAAGTGTGTATAGTATTGTTGCTAATCTTTTTTTGTCATCCTTGCATCTCCATGGTTCTGTTTCATTGATGTATTTGTTGCACATTCGTATAAATCCCCATATTTTGTTTATTGCCCTGTGCCATTCGTATTTTTGCATTAGTGAATCTGTTTCTTTGAAAATGTCTGATTCTTTTATTAGTTCTTCTTCTGTAGATGTGAGTTCTGAGGGGGAGGGTATTTTTCCTGCAAAGTTTTTGTGAATCAAAACCATTGTTCGTTGTAATAAATTTCCAAGGTCGTCTGCCAAGTCAGAGTTTGTTCTTTCTGTTAATGCTTCGTACGAGAAATTTCCGTCTTCTCCTGCAGGTATTTCTTTGATAAAGAAATATCTTACTTGGTCAACTCCGTATTCTTCTACTAATTTTATTGGGTCAACAGTTATTCCTCTTGACTTGGATAATTTTTCTCCTCCGAGATTTACAAATCCGTGGATTTGCACTGTTTTTGGCAGTTCTATTCCTGCAGACATTAGCTCGCAGGGCCATATTACTGTATGAAACCAATTTATGTCTTTGCCGATTATGTGCACATCTGCTGGCCAGTATTTTTTGAATGTTTCAGAGGGGTAGTCTATACCGGAAATATAATTCAGTAACGCATCCAGCCAAACATATAATATCTGATCTGGATCTCCGGGAACAGGAACTCCCCACGGAAGTGATTTTGATGGTCTGGAAATGCATAAGTCCCTTAAGGGTTCTTTTAATCTGTTTAATATTTCATTTCTTTTAGACTCTGGTTGTATGAATTCTGGATTTTTTTTGATGTGGTCTATTAATTTTGTTTGATATCTTGACATTTTAAAGAAATATGTTTCCTCTTTGAATGCTTCTGGTTTTCTTTTATGCACCGGGCATAAACCTTCTATCAGTTCCTTTTCAGTGTAGTATGCCTCACATCCGTAACAATAAAGTCCTTCATAGCTTCCCTTATATATGTCTCCTGACTTTTCCAGTTTTTTGAATATTTCCTGGCATGTTTTGATATGTCCTTCTTCTGTTGTCCTGATAAAACGGGTGTGGGAGATATTTAGTTTTGTGCAGAGTTCCTTGAAAAATGGGAGCATTTCGTCTACGAATACTTTTGGTTTTTTTCCTTGCTCTATTGCTGTCTTGTATATTTTCTGGCCGTGCTCGTCTGTTCCTGTAAGAAAGAATACGTCTTCTCCTTTTAGTCTGTGCCATCGCGCAATAGCATCAGCTACTACTTGTTCGTACAAGTGTCCTACATGCGGTTTTGCATTAGGATAAAATATTGCTGTGGTTATGTAAAATTTCTTTTTGGTCATAGTAAGAATTAAAAGGCAACTGTATTTAAATGTTGCCTATCATTTCATCTTCTTGGTAATCAATATGTCTTCTCCGCATTTTCCGCATTTGAACTTGAGTGCATCCACTGATTTCTTTTTTTGTTCTTCTTTGTCAAATACCTTTACTTTTTTTCTTTTAAAGCTCATCTGGTGTTCTCCTTTGTATTCGCAGTGAGGACAGGTATATTGGATATCTGCAGTTAAAGTGTCTTCGTATTCCCCTTTTTCCATTGTGTATCCGCATTCAGGGCATACGTATTCTTTGGCAAGAATCTTGACTTTGCCTGTTTTTTCATCTCTGGGTTTTCCCATTAATCCTTTTTTGCATTTGGGGCATTTTTCCCTGTAGACCCAGGCGATTGCAAATCCTTTGTCCTCTAATTTGCGCCGGGTAAAATAAACACATTCTTCCATTGAATTGGGCATCTTTAAAACCATACGAACTTCACCTCACTAAAACAAGTAATTGTTTTTGTTTTTAAATTTTTTGTTAATTGATTCTTTTGACCTCAATAGAAACTGCTTTCTCTTTAACACGGATGTATCTTGGACATAAAGTATATGGGTATTTATTCGCATCACAGTATTTGATTATTTTATTTTTTTCTTCATCGTCTTTAAATTTGACAATTACATTTATTCCCCGTGATTCAGGATGAATTATTTCAAAATCCTTGAGATCTTTTTTGATTTTGTGATGGGTTTCTTCCCATTTTTGCAGCCTGAAAAACAGTGCGTCCAGTTCTTTGCTTAATTTGTCTGTTTTCTTTTCATCAAATTCTCCGGAGAATGTTCCGGTGTTAAATGCTATGCATCCTCCGTAATGTAAATTTATCGGTTTGTCTTTTCCAAAACTGCAGATTATTATGTCTCCAAAAACTGCGTTTTCTGTTCCAACCGAGCCTGATGCGTCATTGATGAGTTGACAATTCTTATCAGCGCATATTTGCTGAATTTCTTTCATGTTTTGTTCTGCAAAATATCCGTTTAGGGAATTTACAAGCAGGACTGAATTGGCGTCTGCCTTCATACGCAGGTCGTCTAAGTCTATTAATCCATAATCGGTCTTTAATTCAATTATCTGCATGTCACATTTTTTAGGGTAATCTCTATAGGTCAGCCATCCTCCTTGGTCTTGTATAAGCACTTTTGATTTGTTTTTTGATTGAAGATATTTAAGTACAGAAAAGATGGCGTGGTCTCCTGATTCAACTAGTTTGATGTTATTTTTTCTGAATAATTCGTGGAGTTTTTCTGTGACTTCCATAACTAATATAAAGTTCTGGGGCTTAATAAAGCTTATGTCTTATTACGACGATATTGCAGAAGGATATGATGAATTACACGGCAGTGAACAGCTTGCTAAATTAAAAATAATTGCGCAGTATCTGCAGATAAATAAAGACACAAAATTGTTGGATATTGGATGCGGCACCGGCTTGTCTGCAAGGGTTTTCGATTGTAATATAACTGGTGTTGATCCTGCTGAAAAATTGTTGGCTAATTGTCCTTTTAAGACAGTTAAAGCATGTGCAGAAAAGTTGCCTTTTAGCGATAATGAATTTGATGTAGTTATTGCAGTTACGTCAATACACAATTTTAATGATATTGAAAAAGGTTTGAAAGAAATCAGAAGAGTTGGAAAAAATATTTTTGCCTTGACTGTTCTGAAGAAGTCTGGGAATAAGGATAAGATTTTAATATTGATTTCGCAGTTATTCAGTAATGTTCGTTTTTTGGACGTCGATGCTTTTGATTTGATTTGTTTTTGTGAGTGATTAATGAATTGATTATTCTTATCACGTATTTTTGCTCTTGTTTTGAATAGGGTATTATTACTTCTGCTTTTGCAGGGTCTGTTCCAAAATCCATTCTGTGGCGCAGGTAATCCAGGATTTTTTCGATAACTTTTGTGTATTTTTTTGATTTTGATTTGTATTGTTCCAGTTCATTTTGCAAAGATATATTATCTGTGTTCGCAATAGCCAGTTCGAGCAGGTTTTCTTCTCCATCTGGATCTGAGGATAGGTTTATTTCAAGAAAATCTTCTCTTTTGGTTTGTATCATTACTCCGCGTGTGTTTCCTAATTCATAGGGCATCATCGAAAAGAGTGGATGAAAATAACTGTTCCCCCTGTATTTTGCCTTGTGTTTTTTTATTGGCCTTTTTAGTGAGTTTATTATTTGGTCTATCATTTTGGTTTGGAAAGTGTGGTTTCTTTAAAAAATTTCACTAAATATTTATATATTAGTTCAATTATATTATATAAACATGTTTTTGGAAGATTTTACAAAGGATATTGCAAGGACGTTTAATCCTAAATGGTATGATACTTTGGTTGATGCACCGATTTCTAAGGGAATTAAATATTATACTAAAATTCTGGTTATTGCTTATTTAGTCATGGTAATTTTGTTGATTCCTTCCTTGGTTTCGTTGAAATCTGATATTCAGGATGAATTAACAAAATTTGAGCAGTTTGAGGCAAAGGGTACTGTTTTGCAGTCCAGTGCTATTCAGATTCCCGAGAAAGAGCCGTTAATAATTATTGATGCTACTGGTAATGAAGTAAATCCAGGAAGAGAAAAAGTGACTATAACAAGGGATTCATTATATTATAAATTTTTTGCAGGAAGAAAAGAGGTTCCTTTGTCCCAGATTAAGAATCTGGACAAGCCGGTGGTAAGTAAGTTATTATTATACATACTGTTATTCATTGCTCCGTCTGTTATATTCTATACTTTTGCAGGTATTTGGTTGAAATATTTTTTGTTTGCTTTTTTGGTGGGAACGATTGTTTTTCTTATGGCGGATTTGACAAGGTTTAGTCAGCCTTGGAGAAAATGTGTTCTTGCAACCTGTTATTCTTCTACTATAATAATCAGTGTTGAGACTGTTTCTTCTGCGGTTTATTCCAAATGGATGGTTCCTTTGGTTTCTTTTTGGAATTTGCATATTTATCTTATACCTCTTGTTGCCTGGTTGATTTTGTCCTTGGCGTTTGTTGTTTTGCTCCATTTCTTTAAGTCCCAGAAGCATTCAAAAAATTAATATATTGCTTGTATTCTCTTTGCCTAATGACTAACTCAAAAGAGGCAAGGGTGTCTAAGCTGGCTTTGCAGCTGAAGAACATGCATATTGCTTGTTCTATTGAAGAAGCAACTCAGAGAGCCAGGGAAATTATTGAGAATTCTGTTGAAAATGAAACAAAACCAATAGGTGATTTGATGGAAGAAGAAATTAAAGGGCTTGAACAAAAGGAAAAAAAGGAAAAAGAAAAGTTAAAAGAAATCAAGAAAGGACTTGAAGAAGTCAAGGAAGAGTTGAAAAAGGATATTAAAGAATGTGGGAAAGATGATAAGACATTTGAAAAAGTGAAAAAGAAAATTAATGAAATTAAACAGGATGTTAAAGAAGTAGAAGACATCATAGAAGTTGCAGAAGATGTTCAGGGATAATAGTAAAGTTTATATATGCGATGTACTAGAGTATTGACTAGGGTGATATTTTATGGCTAAGAAAAAAAGGAAGAAAGCTAAAAAAAAGGCTCCTAAAAGAAGAAGAAAAAGACCTACTAAGCCAAAGCCTGTTAAGAGAGTTTCCAGAAAAGCAAGGCCTGTTAGAGCCTATACTCCTGCAACAGTTAATTTATCTGCAGTTCAAAGAAAGCCTGTTAAGAGAAATAATTTTGCTATAATAGCTGCGTTAATAGTAATAGTTTTGGCAATCTTACTAATATACTATGGTTATAGAACCATTACTGGTGGTGTCGCAGCTGGAGTAGGTAGTTCTGTTCTTTCAATGCCTCCCTTGTCAACAGGTATTGTTATGGTTGTTGCAGCAATTGCTTTGGTAGCTGTTATTTTATTGGCTGGAAAACAGCAGTAATTTTATTTTTTACCTTTTTCTTTTATATTCTATAACATATAGATTGTAATATAACTAAAACCAAAACCTTTAAATAATAAGTAACTACTCTAGACTAATAACAAAGATATTGGGGGGAGATTTAACATGAAAAAGATTTTATTGATGTTAATGGTTTTTGTTGTGTTGTTCGCAACAGGAGCAAGTGCATTGCAGCTAAGTTCTGCAACTATTGGTAACGCAGACCAGGACCGTATTAAAGACGTGTCCACAACTGTCACAGTCACAAATGACGGAACTACTAATCTGACAAACGTAGTGATGTCTTTTGCAGGTGATTCTACATATAATATACGATTTGAACCTACTACATTTAATCTGGCTGCAGGAGCCACACAGACAGTCACAGTTAAAGGAGACATTCCTGTTAATTTTGATGCTGTTGTTAAAAACTCCGGCGCTTCAGATTTCCTTGATGAAACCCCCTTCAAGATAGGAACAATAAAAGCAGCATCTGGTTCTACTGAAATTATCGCAGATCTCAACATGCAGGCAGTTAACCAACTGGAAATAGATGAAGTTAATGTTGTATGTAATGATAATTCAGAAAGACTTGATGATGGAGAGGAATTTGAAGAACTTTCTCCTGATATGGACTGTTATATAACTGTTGAATTTGAAAATACGTTTAATGATGATGATCGGAATGACCAGAAAATCGGAGATATTGAATTTGATCCGGTATATATCGAAGTGGAAAGCATGGATAGTGATTTGGACCTGGATGAAGATGATGATCTTGATTTAAGTGCAGATGATAAGGATGAAATCACATTTGATTTTGAGCTTGAAGAAGATCTTGAAGATGGAAATTATCCTGTTGAAATCCGTGTTTACGGAATTGACGAAAACAATGCTTACCACGGGGAAATGTGGGAAATTGATTTGGAAGTTGACAGATTGAAGCATGATTTGAAGATTAAGTCCGCTTCAATAACGCCGGTTCAGATGAGTGCTTGCAGTGATACTAGACTTAATGTTGATGCAACCGTTCTTAACATTGGTAAAAGAGACGAAGAAGAAGTTGTTGTCAAGGCAATAATTCCAGATTTGGAGTTAGAGCAGAAAAAAACCACTGAATTGGACGAGGATGACTCTGAAAGAATGACCTTTAGTTTCACAATACCTAAAGACACTGAATCAAGAGTTTATTCGCTTGAACTGAAAACATTTTTTGACACAACAGCCTTAAGCAATACTCAAAGGTTTGATTTTGTTGTTGAAGAGTGTGAAAAAACAGCTGAAACAACAGATGATTCATCTGATGATGATTCAACTACTACTGTGACAACCTCTGATACAAGTGTTACAACTACTGGCGCAACAAGTGCAAGAGTTAGAAGTGCTAGTGCTTCCTCATTTAAGGACAGTCCAGCATATATCTGGTTGTTGGCCGGTATCAGCGTGCTATTGGCAGTTATTGTTATAGTGTTGCTGATTGTGTTGTTCAGAAGACCTTTGGACGAAGAATAATTTCTTTATTTTTTTCTTTTACTTTTTTCCGATTAACCTGTGTTTCTTACGATTTTTTTGACCTATTTCAAATGTTCCTTCTGGATAATCCATTACATCTTCCGATTCTCTCCTCGATTTTTCCGGTTTTCTCTCAGTAATATATTTTAAACAATCCTGATTTTTCTAAAAACATGGATATTGAATCAAAACCTTTAAATACTATATCAACTTATATAGTCTCTATGGCAACAACAATTCAGATAAGTAATGATTTACTTCAAGAACTTAAAAAGAGAAAAATGTATTCTAAAGAAAGCTATGAAGATGTTATTTGGGATTTAATTGAGGATACAATGGAATTAAGCGAGGAAACTATAAAAGATATTAAACAAGCAGAAAAAGAGTTCAAAGAGGGAAAATTCCACACTCTTGAAGAGATTAAAAAAGAATTGAGGCTTTAGATGTATCAAGTAACTCTTTCTCAAAATGCAAAGAAATTCCTTAAAAAATTAGATAAACAACACAAAGAAAGAATAATCACAGTTCTTGAAAGATGCAGAATCCGTCCTCATGCTCATGTCAAAAGATTAGTTAATAGTCCTTATTTTAGGTTAAGAATAGGAAATTACAGAGTTATAATGAACATAAAAGATAATAAACTACTAATTCTGGTCATAAAAATCGCCCACAGAAAAGAGATTTATAAGGAATAAAAAATTGGTTTTTAAAGTGTGCAGAATCATTAATATTAGAAAACTATTTAAGTATTAACATTTTATATTAAATCAATGAAAAAAAGAAATCTTAAAATATTTACTTTTTCTAATGCTTTAATAGCTCTTGCTTTTGGATTGTTTGGACCGTTTTACTTAATTTTCATCAATAAAATCGGGGGCAGTATAGAAAATTTCGGTATTGCAGTCGGCTTAGTTGTCTTATCTGGAGCATTAACTTCTTTACTTGTCGGCAAATATTCTGATAAGTTTGGCAGAAAGCCTTTCCTTATTTTTGGAGGATATGCTTCTGCTTTAGTTGTTTTTCTTTATACTATAATAGGTTCTCTTTGGCAATTATATCTATTACAGATTTTTAGTGGTCTAATTATAGCTCTTTTTGAAACATCTGAAGCAGCGTTTTTAGGAGATATGACTGAAAAAGAAAAACGCGGCGCAGACATTGGAAAATACGATGCAGTAGTAGGAATTTCAGAAGCAATTGCTATTTTTGCAGGTGGTTTTCTAGTAGGACAGTTTGGTTTTGAAATAGTATTTTATATAGTGGCAGTAATTTTCATAATTTCAACTACACTTATGTTCAAACTAAAAGAATAATAAAAATTATACTAATTAGAAGATTAAACTCGATTATTTTTTCCGATTTCTCCAAAAATTTTCCGTGTTTTATTTCTTGATTCAAATATTCCTTCTGGATAATCCATTACATCTTCCGATTCTCTCCTCGATTTTTCCGGTTTTCTCTCAGTAATATATTTTAAAGATTAATTTTTTCTAATTCTTGAGGTGATTTGAAAATGAATAAAATTTCAATTATGAACAACAAAAAAATATTATTAATCATTTGTCTTTTAATCTTTCCAAAACTTGTTTCAGCAGTGGAAATTCATCAAATCTATTATGATCCTGTTAACAGCGAATCTGGTGGTGAAGCTGTAGAGTTCTTTAACCCGCACCCCTTTGATGTGGATATTGGCGGCTGGATTATTGCTACAGAGTCTTCAATGCAGGATGCAATAATTCCAGCCAATACCACTATCAAATCTAATGATTATTATTTATTAGCTGATAACCGCTGGGATGAGAGAAAGGATGATTCAAATTGGAGAAATGCTGATTTCATGACACCCATTACTTTGAATAATGTTGATTCAGGTGTTGCTCTTTTCAATTCCTCAAATCAATTGATAGATGCAGTTGGTTGGGGAGCTGTTGAGGGAATAAATAATAATCTATTTTCAGGCACTCCGACTAATGATGCTTCACAGGGATTTGCTCTGTTAAGGATAAATAACACAGGAGACAATTCCAATGATTTTATCATCACAGAGCCGGATTTTTATGGAAATAATATAGTTCAAACCGAGATTAACATTACAAATTCTGTTCAAAGCAATGCTTATCTTTTAGAGGGCGGCAGCATTATCCCAAATGCCGGTTCAAACACGACGATTCATGTCCGTGCAGGGAAATCAATGTCTGCTACCTTCTTGGATATTACAAAAACATTGACAAAAATTGATAATTCAACTTATGAAACAAGATTTTTCATTCCTTATTATCAGGCACCGGGCAATTACTCTATTTATTTCTCAGACAATACTGAATTACAGTTTGAAATAAAGGAAATTGTTTCTTACAAGGTAATTGCAGACAAGATTAAGTTTAATGTTATTCCAGGAACTTCCAGTATTTCCTCGAATAAGATCAAAATCCTTAACAAAGGAAATGTTAATCTTCTTTTTAACCTTGAGACAGAAAGCATGTTCAATTTTCAATACAAACTAGAGGATGATTTTCTGACTTTTGAGGATAGTTTTGAATTAGGAGCAGGCAAACAGCAGGAGTTGTCCTTAAAGGTTGAGATTCCGGAGAATACTGACTTGGGAAGTTATGAGGATTTGATTGTCCTACGTGCAGAATGATTATTTTTTATTTCTGAAACAAATCAGGCATGCTGTTTCTACCCAGCAGTTTTCGCATTGAGGGCAGGTCTTGTATTTTTTTCCAAAACAAGGGTCCTTGGCCTCTTTAGTCATCTTCACTTCCATAATATTACTAATATTCTTTAGTTTTTAAAGGTTTCGTAGCTCTTTGGTAAGTTTGTTTAGCTTCTTCTTATTCTTTTCCATCTTATACTTGGCCTCAGAAATTAATAGTTTAAAATACTCATCAGAAACAACCTTAATTCCTTTTTTCATCACAGGAGCGCATAAATGCTCAGAACTTATTATCTCTACTATAAACCTGCTATTAACTGATATCATTCCTGTTCGTTTAAATCCGATTGATTTGACTAAATTGATTAATTTTTCTGCATCTTTTATTGTTTTACAGCAAACATGGAGTATTGCTCCTTCCTGTCTTAGCCAGATATCTTTTTCAGATGAAAGCTTAGAACTCGCTTCATTAAAATCAACTAAATCATGCGAAACAAATAACCAGTTTACTTCGTTTTTCTTGTCAGATTCAGATTCAAGCAGAACTATTCTTCCGGAACATGATGATGTTGTGTAATAGTTTTCTTTATAATTTATTAAATCGCAAATCTCGGCAATTCCAGAATCGATTGTCCCAATCTGAGATTTATCTATTTTCCCTAGTATATTTTGTTTGTCCAGTTCAAAAGTCATGATTGAATTGATTAGAATTCAGAATATAAAGCTTTACCTTCTTCCTTCAATTATTCGTTCCATGGCATCAACAAATTGTTTTGCTCTTTTCAAATGTTCGTCGTATTGTTTTCCTGTGATTTCTGCTATTTGTCTGTGTGTTATTTTCTTGCTTAGATCATAGAAGAATTTCATTGTTTCTGCTTCTCTTTTTGTGCAGAGTTTTCTTGTTACTAATTTGGACATTATCATGTCTGCAACATGCGATGGTGATGGCGGTACTTCTTTGTAATGCATCAAAGCAGCATGTGCTGAATCTATTACTGCCCAATATAAGTCCAAAGAAGCCTGTAATAAATGCCATTCAGCACTTTTGATTGTGTTTGGAGCGCGAGTAAAATAGGTCCATACACTTTCTTTTGTTGGTCTTATCCTGCCTTGAAATAGTAGAGCCTGCGCAGGTTCAAAAAAGCCGGCGTCGTATAATGGCACACCATCCCTGAGTATATTCACTGCTACTGGGTCTCCGTTTCGCAGATAGTCCCAAAATGAGGTTATTTTAAATGTTGTTATGTGAAGTCGTTTAGATATTTTTGAAGCAACGTTTCGTGTTATTACCCTATACGCCTCTACTACTTCTGGGCTTAGGATCATGGTTAGGTCATTAATGACTAATAAAATGTCTATGTCTGGCTCGTGATATGTTTTTTCTTTTCTTGCAGTGCTTCCGAATAGTATTGTCGCTTTCAGGAAGCCTCCTTCAAGTTCTTTTTGTATCTTGTCTGAGAATTCTCTTGCCAGCTTAAAATCGTCAGCACTGTAGCTTCTTATGTTTGGATGAGTCCTTTCTCTAGTTTCAAACTCCATTATTCTGTTACTATCAGGAGTTTTTAAATAACTTTATCACTATTGAAGAATGGTCACTTCGTGAGTAAGATGCTTATGATTAGTAAAGCTTAAAAAGAAAATAAAAAACCTTTATGCATTACGATGTCAGGGGAAGATGAAACACCAATAGAAGAATTGAATGTTATTGATACTGTTTTAAATTCTGTTGTAGAGCCGAATGAAACAGAAGAAATTAAGTCTATTGCTTCTTTGACAGAGCCTGATGAGACAGAATTGATTAACAAAGAGATTGAAGACGCTATTGATTCTGTTATCGATGACACGGATATTTCTGAACCTGTTACTGTGGATTTGGATGTTTATCAGCAGATGCCTGAGCAGATTGAGACGTCTTATTCCAATATTTTGCAGTACTGGCAGAGAGAGGATTCTCCTACTACTTTAAATACGTATTATGAAAAACCGTATCAATCAGATAAACAGGAAAATAATACTATTCAGGCTCGGGAAACAAAAGCATTTAATACTGCAATCAAGACTAATTTTCATGCCAAGATGAAAAATGAGGGTCTTTTTGTGGGTGAATATGAGACTTTTGAAGAAAAAGAAAGTAATTTGTTTTTCAAGGCCATGAATCCAGGGCTTTGGAAGTTCATGTATGATGCTAGTTCTTTTATGGTATTCTCAACAAAATAGATTAACCACTGTTCAGTACCAAATAACCATAAGCTTTATAAAGGCCGATATATTATCACTCTCTAGTTACAATAATGTCGTGAAGTGGGCATAGCAATCCCCCCACACCCGCGATTTCTATCGCCCACAGAAACGACTTATTCAACTTAAATTCTTATCAATATCCCTGTATAATTATCATATTCTCCTTTTCGTTCTATTTCCCATATAAGAACCTCTGCAAGATCTGGAAGTGCTATCCCTGTATTAAACAGGTATGTCAAGTCTTCTCTTGATACAGAGTTATGAACTCCATCAGTGGTCATTGCTATCAAGTCGCCTCTTTTAAGTTTTGGCGGATTTATTTGGTCAGGAACTGAATCTGGCAGGCCTATTGCCTGGTATATCTTGTGTCTGATTGAATGATCTTCTGTTAACTGCCGTAATTCATGGTTTCTGAATAGATAAACTCTTGAATCTCCTAAGTGCCCGATATATGCTTGTTTATTCTCAATTAAAAGCAGGTCAAGTGTTGTTGCGCTGCCAGGAAGATTTCTTACTACAGAATTATGTGCTTCATCCAATGCAGAAATAATTTTTATCATTGGTTCTTTGATTTCTTTTTTCAGGCATTCCTCGTGTGCAATTGTACATGCTGTTTGGCTTGTTTTTTTTGCTGAATCATTGCTTCCAACTGCGTCTGCAATTATGAATATGCCTTTTTTTGCATCAGTGATAAGATAATCTGCATTGATTGGTCTGTTTCCTTTTTTTGAAAATGAAAAATATTGCATATTTCCTAAGAATTGCTTTGCGTTTAAAAAGATTCGTCAAGTACAAATATTTTAAATAGTTCAAATTTATTAATCAATAAAAGAGGTGAAACCATGCCTGTGAGAAAATGTTCTAATGGAAAGTGGCGTATTGGCTCTGGAAAATGTATGTATAAGACCAAGTCTGCTGCAATGCGGGCCTACAAAGCTTATTTGGCTAAGAAACATTCAAAGAAATGAGTTTATTCAAAGGGTATTTCAGACCATGGCTTGTATTCTCCAAATGGAGGGGTGTATGACCCAAACATTTGTTGAGGAGGTCTTTGTCTTCCAAAATATCCTTGATGAACATCATTGAATTGTCTTCCGCCGTGAACTCCTGGCCCATATCTTGATTCTATTGGTGCATTAAATGCTTTCCAGGTGTTTAATAATATTCTTCCTTCTCCAAATTGTTCTTCTTCATGTCCTTCTGATACAATATATCCTTTAAATCCTTCTTTTTTTAGTTTTTTTACTGCTTCTACTACTGGAAATATTCCTTGTCCTGCAGGTAGGTGTCCGTGTGCTGCCCCTGCTGAATCTACCGCCTGTATTCCTCCTACTACATCTGCTTTGGAGATTTTATCAACTTGTTCCATGAACCAATTGTTGAATTGTTTTACTCTTTCTCTGTAAGGCAGATGAGGTTTAAAATGTTCCAGCCACATTCCTAAGTGTCCTGTGTCAAACATTCCTCTTATGTGTTCATTTGCTTCTTTTTGAGCTTGTTTTGGGTTTAGTCCTCTATAAAAAGGATTTCGTTTTATTCCGCCGGTTTTTGGGTCTAATATTTCTGGTTTTGTAAGCAAGTTTATCATTTCTTTTCTTGCGCCCCGTATTAGTTCTATGAATTCTTCTGGATGTCCGCCGTATGCATGCGGCCATCCTATTTCAGGTCCGACGTGTATTGGATGTCTTATTTTTGGATTATTGTTTGATTCATCCATTGCTGCAACTCCTAATTCTGCATATGACATCATTGATTTCTTTTGAGCATAATCTGATACAGGAATCATTCTTTTTTTTCTTTCTTCGTATTCTGCTGCTTGTTGTTGTTGTCCAAATGCCATATCTCTTGAAGATTGTATTTGCATTTTTATATTGTGTAATTCACTTTCTTGTGTAGGAGTTCTATGGGGAATTTGTTCTAGTTCATCTTTTGCTTCTTTCAATTTGTCTAATCTTCCTGCATAATTTCTTGCCCAGCTTTGTGCAATCCTTATTTGACCGTCGTATTGCATTTTTAAGAATTCTTTTCCAGGGTCATAGTCCGGACCTTTTCTTTCTGCCAGTTTTTCAAAATCTTCCCATCTCCATTCTTTTAATACCGGCAATCCGTCTTGAATATCGGTTATTTCTTTTCCTGTTTTTGGATCATAAGGCAGTTGTATTCTTACTTGTGATTTTCTGAATGCTTGTATTTGTCCTGTTTCTTTGTCAACTATTTGTACTACTTCCTCTTCTTCTGGCATGAATCCTTGTTTTTCATTTGCAATATCAGATATTGGTCTGTTGTATTCAAATGCAACTATGTCTACTCCTCCTCCTTGTCCTACGTCTGATGCAAATCGTATTGCTTCTTTTACTTCGTCTAGTGATTTTTTTCTTGCTGTTTCACTGAATACTCCTTGTTGCTGGTCAAATCCTGATAAGTTGTTCATAGATCTGGTTGGCATTTCTATTCCGATTAATCGTGCATCATTTGCCAGGAAAGCATCTTTCATTGCTTGTCTTACTTCTTTGCCATATGCTTTTGGTCTTCCGCCCATCGGACTTGTATGGGATTCTGACATTACTAATTGGATGTTTTTTGAGCCGGCTCTCATTGCTGCCTGTACTCCCTGGACCATGTTTTTGAATTTTCCTGCAGGATCTTTTTCCGGCACTGTTTGTCCTAGTTCTCCTATTGTTACTATTGGTTCTTCTATTTTGTTTTGTTTTCCTACTCCTGAAGCTATGCCTACTTCATACTCGCGGTCCATTGGATGGTAATAGTCACTTTGAAATTCTACCATTTTCAGTATACTTTTTAGTATATTAAGTATTTAAAAGTTTCGTCAGAAACTTTTAATCTTGAAAAATTATATTTTTCGGTGTATGATTTTTGGGTAGAAAGCCTTGTTTTGTAATAATGTTTAGAGGTTTAAAAAGCTTATTTTAATGAAATTTCTATTTTTCCTCTTGTAACATCTGGATGTATTTTTAGTTTTGTGTTTCCTTTGTTTAGTTCAAACACGTCTGTGATTTCTTTTGGAAATGTTATTCCCCAGCTGTGGCCTATTTTTATTGGGTGTTTTATATATTCTGATTTTAGTCTTTCTGATTCTATTTTGTTTATTGCTTTCATTGCCAAGTCCTCTGTAAAGATTTTTTGTTTGCATTTGGGGCATTGCATTGCTTCAAATTTTATTCCTTTATATTTTACAGAGGTTTTTTTCATCGGGATGTTGCAATTGATGCATTTCTTTTTCATTTTTTACCTTTTTCTATTATGACGGTTTTGATTAACATCTGGTTTTTGTTTTTCTGGCAGATAACATAAAAAGACAGATTATCATTAAAATACCGATAATATGTTTTGAATATTCTTGATTTGCGTTTTTTTGTTACGTTTGCCGGTTCTTACGGCCTCATATGCGCGTTCTTTTGTTTCATAATAATCGAGTTCGTATTGCATTCCTCTTTCAAGCATTCTGAAAAAGGCATATGTTTCGATATTTATCTGCTTCTTTTTCATTGTAAACACCGCGAGTATATAAAACTTTAGGTTAAATTTAATGTTAAACTATATGTTAATCTATTATGATATTAGATTACGTATTAATGTTTAATATGTCTTTCCCAAGAAAAATCAGATTATTTCCGTGTTTAACAGTAGAATTTCTGATAGAGCTACCTAAAAAACAATCTTCCTCTAACATATATTCCGTATTTTTTCATCAGGTCTCTCCAGATTGCATAGTCTTTTGGCTGTAACACTAATCCGATTGAATTGATTCGTTTCAGTTCACGGGCGTCAGAATATTCTTCAGATATGTCAAATGTTTTTCCTTCTGATACTTGTATTATTTCCGGGTCAGAATCAAGAGAACCGATATCTACATATTTTGAAGGAATATATGTTGGTATTATTGGCTCTACTGTTTCTATGAAACAATAGCCTGATTCCTGATAAGAATATTCTAAGGGACATTTTAATCCAACAGTCATGTGTTTTTCTTCGGGATAATGGAATAGGGAAACTCCGTATCCTATTTCGCGTAATAAGAATGCTAATAATAAGGATTTTTCTCCGCAAACACCGCGGTTATCAAAAAGAACTTCGTATGGATATCTTCCGGTTAATGCGTTATTTCTGCGTTCAGTGTCTGCATATGGTATTCTTTGAACCAGAGCGATTGCTATTCTTGCTTGTTCTTTTTTATCTGAGGTTTTGGATTTGATCTTAGAAACTAATTTTTTCATATATGGTTTTTGTTCTGTATTATCTATGTATTTCATTTCTATTTCGCGCGAAGAAGGGCATTCCGGATTGCAGTAAT
The DNA here is from genome assembly GCA_014729195.1 of Candidatus Woesearchaeota archaeon. Lineage (GTDB taxonomy): Archaea > Nanobdellota > Nanobdellia > Woesearchaeales > ARS49 > WJKI01. Next base: position 8,802 of record WJKI01000057.1, on the reverse strand, counting down.
ATTTTCTTGGTTTTGCGCTTAAAAAATCGTTTAGTTCTTTGTAGACTGTTAATGAAATTGAGTTTTCTCTGCCGTTAAGAGTGTAAGTAAATGTTTGTTCAAAAGGCGTTATTTCAAATGCAGACACACAATTTTCATAAGACGCGATTTGATTCTTGGGGCATCCACAGACAGAAGCTTTTTTGATAATATTGCCGTCTAAACAATAGTATGGTTTTTGTACAGAGCATTCATTATACAATGTTCCGTCATTACATCGCCGAATGTCTACTGATTTTTCTTCAACAGCACTTTCCTTAACTATAACTTCGCCAGCTTGAATTTGCGTATCATTTACATTTTCTTTTTGAATTTCTTCTCGGGGTTCGATAACACAGCCTATTAAAAATAAGAGAATTGTCATCACTATTATTTTTTTAATCATTTTCTACATATAATTTTCCATCATTTGCTCTGCAGCAGTCAGTAAGTGCCGCGCTTTTTTGGTGGGATTATATTGTTTGTTCTCTACTGCTTTTTTCTTCTCATAAAGGGCTTCATTTATCTGCTCTATTTTCTCCTGTTGATATAAAGTTTCTATTCCTGTTTTATCTATTTCGCTTTTGATTCCAACAACAGTGTTATATAATTCCTGCACTGGTTGCTTGCTTAGCTCTTCAATTTGTGCTTTTTTTTCTGCTTCAGAGGGTGCTGTTGCTGCTATTCCTTCCAGATCTTTTTCTTCAGGATGGAATAATTTTCCGATGTCTACTTTTTTAATTTCCGGTGTCTTGATTTCTTCTAAAACTTTTGCTTCGTTTTGTGCTTCTTGTAATAATTCTTCTGCATTTTCTATTTCTAGATTTTTCTCTTCAATTTCTTTTTTGCGTTTTTCAATTAATGTTTTTAATTCTCCCTCTACTCTTTCAAGTACCTTGATTTTTTCTTCAGGAGGTAACTTCTTGATTTGCGTAAAATCTATTTTTTTCATTAATGGAGAATATGTGCTTGATTTATTTAAAATTATCTTTAATTCAGAACTCCTACTACTTTTCCTTTCAGTTCAAATGCTCTAACTTTCCAGTCATCTATAAAATCATTGTTATATCCTTTTGTCAAAGCGTATTTTCCAATAGAATCTTCTCCTATTTCAACAACAGAATGAACTATTACTTGTCCTTTTTTAGAAAAAGAGATAATATCTCCAACAACTAATTCTGAAAAATCAACTTCTTTTTCGATCACATGTGAATTAGAGCTTAATAATGGCTCCATTGATTTTGTATCTTCCACAGGAGCATATGTTAATCCTTTTTTCTCTACCACCATTCTGTCAGAGTATAAATGTATTTCATCTGAATTAATAGAATCAGATGGGTTGTTTCTATCCACAGTTCCCCCGATAGCCACTCTTGTCTGAACTTCTGACAGCATTGATGATACACTAAATCCTAGGATAAACAATAGTATCCCAACATATACTAGTTCAACTCTCATACCATCCCCTATATTGAATTTGATTTCTCAGCTTTAAAATTCTTTATCACTACTAAATAATGCTCTCAGAAACCAGTATACAAATCAATATATTTATATAGTAATTATGTATGAGCACTATATATAACAATTTTGCGAGGGAAAAAGAGGATGAAAAATGTCTTTGTATTTGCGGTAGTATTACTAATTCTGGTTGCACCAGTTTTAGCAGCTGAAGTGACTTTAACACCTGTAGAAACTTATGAGAGTGTTGAAGCAGAGTTCAATATGCAGATTGATAATTATTTAGGTTATGATGTAATAACCCAGGTTGAATTAAATTCTCCTGATTTGGAATTGATTGATGTTTTGGATTTTCTTGGTTGGTCTAGTGATTTATCCTCCTCGCAAATCACATGGTATGATGGAACCGTAGAAAATAATGTCAAAAATGCCTTATTTGTTTATACTGCCAAGGCAGGCTTAGTAAATCAGGATGAAGCAGGAACTATTGCCGGCACTTTGACTTATGATGACTTTACAACAGAGGATTTCTCAATAAACGTTACAATCAAAAATGATAATACTCCCCCTGTTTTAAACAATATTTTCCCTGCGAATAACAGTTATGCAAGAGCGTATAATAATAATCAGGAAATAAGGATTAATGCTTCTGACTCTGAAACAGGAATCAAAGAAGTTCAATATGAGTATAGTGACTGCACAAACCCTGCGACGCAAGTGAACTTAACCTGCAATGAAGGAGAATGCACTGGAAATGCTGATTTCGCAAATTACGGCGAAAACGATACTGCCTGCTTTACAGTTGAAATAACAAACAATGCAGAAGAAACAACAACAATAAGCGGTTCTTTTGGTTTTGACAACACACCGCCCACTGTTACTTTATTATCTCCTGTGAATAATAGTTATTCTAACAATATGTTCAGGTTTGAGGTTTTTGATAATAAAGCAACCCAATTCGACTGCGAAATAGAGATTGATACTTTGAATGATATTCAGGAGATAGAAGCATTTGAGGGCATTAACGCGTTTGCATTAGAGGCTAATGTCAGTGAAGGAGCACATGACTGGAAAATCATGTGCACAGATGCTGTTGGTTTGCAAGGTGAGGACCAGGATTCCTTCATTTATGACATTACCCCTCCAATGATTGACTTGAATGGTCCTGCTGATAATTCTGGAATAAAAGATGTCATGATTGATATTGCTGTTTCAGATAATTATGAGATTGATACAGTTGATTATAGTCGGGAATTGAACTCTTCTGTGTGGCCTGATGGAGAAAATACCTTATCAGTAATCGCAGTTGATAAGGCAGGAAATACTGCAGAGGAAGTTTTTAATTTTTATGTTGACCGGAAGGCTCCTGAAATTAGTATTGTCAGTCCTGAAGATGGTGCTTCTTTTGATTATCATGGAACTTTTGTTGTTCAAGTAACCGATGATTATGATGATTCTATTGAGTGCGCGGTAAGCACAAGTGTTGCCGAGCCTGTTACTCAGGAAGTTAATTCCGGCGAAGAATCTACAATTAATGTTATGCTTCCTTTGGGTAATTTCTCATGGTATATGCTTTGTGTTGATGATTTGGGTAATTCTGCACAGTCAGAGCAGAGGACTGCAACTGCTGAAGACTTGACAGGTCCTGATATTTTTGTTGATGATATCAATTATGTTGCCAGAGGAACTGATTTGACCTTGGAAGCTGCTGTAACAGACATCAGCGGTGTCAAGCAGGTTACTGCTAACTTTGAAGGTGATTTATTAACCTTAGTAGACCAGGGTAATGATGTTTATCAGGCAGTTATTTCAATTCCTGCAGATCAGACTCCTGGAGATTATGATATTACTGTAGAAGCAATGGATAATAATGACCAGATAAACACTGTTGTTGAGGAAATGACTGTTGTTGAAAATTATGAAGTAAATGTGAATCTGCCTGGTTCTGTTGAACCAAATGCTAATATTGCAGTGACTGGCGGTGTTACAAAGGATGATTCTTCAGAAGTTGCAGGAATAGTTACTATTACTTATCCTGATGGTGCAGCAGATGTTGAACTAAATGAGAATTCTGATTTTAGTTATGACTTTACTGCTCCTGATTCAGACGGCAGTTATGATGTTATTGTGGCTTATGAAACTGAAAACCTTATTTACCGTGCAACAGAGTCTTTTAGTGTTGTTTCCCCTGCTCAGCAGACAAGTGATAGCGGCAGCGGAAGCAAAGGCATTCCTTTTGATTATCAGGGAGGTTATTCAGGTATCAAGCCAGAAGAACCTGCTCCTGAACCAGAACCAGAGCCATCTGGAGAAGCTTCTGCTTCTGAATTAATTGAACCAACAGAAGAACCGGTTGTTGTAGAGGAAATTCCTGAAGAAGAGCCAAGAGTTCCGTTGGCTACTGGCGCTGCAACTGGATTGTTTGACAGTCTTGGACAGCCAGTCAAGTGGGGCTTGATAATATTGACTCTTGCAGGATTAATTGCTGGAGGAGTTTATAGTTTTAGGAAAAAGAAAAAGGGCTCTGATGAGATTGATTGGGGTCCCAAGTTCAGGTAAAGAATGGTTTTTGAGCAGTTGCTGGATACAAATAGGATTAAGCAGAATCCTTTTTTTATTTTGTTGTTGACTTTTTTTTATGTTTTAATCGCTTATGGCATTGCTTATTTGTTTTTTTCATCTTCTGTTTCTGTTGTTGCTGTTTTTACTTTAACTTTGTTGTTGGTTCCTTCTTTGCATCATATTGTTTCTGTTGAGGAAAAGACAGAGCGCAAGGAGGGCTTAAAGCATTTTATTTCTAATCACCGGCATTTTTTCAAGGTTTTTTGTTTTGTTTTTTTGGGTGTTATTCTTGGTTTGCTGGCTGTGAGTTTTTTTCTTCCTTCTGAGTTGTTCTCTTATCAGACTGATTTTCTGTTTAGACATAGAGGTCTTTCTTTGATGCAGGAATTTGGTTCTGGCGTGTTTAATCCTTCTTTTGGTGATGCTCTTGGTTTGTTTACTTTTAATCTTGAGGTTGCTTTGATTTGTTTGGTTTTGTCTGTTTTTTATGGTGCTGGTGCTGTTTTTTTGATAGTTTTGAATGCTACTCTTTTTGCTGGCTTTTTCTTGTTTGTTGTTAACAATCTTAGTCCTAAACTGCCTAGTTTGGTTTTGTTTGTTCATTTTATTCCTGAGATTGCCGGTTTTCTTCTTGCTGCAATGGCGGGTTCTGTCTTGTCTGTTGCTATTATGCGTGAGCATTGGGGTTCTTCTTATTTTAAGAATGTTGTTCAGAATTCTTTGTTAATGTTTGTTGCCGGCCTGGCCTTTATTTTTTTTGCAGCTGTTTTAGAAGTATTTGTAAGTGCAAAGGTTATTCATTTTGTTCTTTAGAATTCCTCAAGCACAACCATTGTTTGTGTTTTGTCTACACCGTCTATTTTTCTTACTTTTTGCATTACAGACTCATTAAGCTCGGCAGTATCTTTTGCTCTGACTTTAGTTAGTATGTCTCCATGTCCTGCTAATAATTCTACTTTTTCAACACCTTTTATTTCTTTTATTTCATTAGCAATATCTTTTTGATTGACTTTCATTCCGTTTGCAAGCATGGTGTTGGTATGTATCATTAAATAAGCAGTTAGTGTATTTCCCAAGATTGCATGGTTTAGTTCTAAAGTGTATTTCTTAATCACTCCAGAGCGTTCCATTTGCTTTATTCTATTATGAACAGTGGTTACAGGAACTCCAGTGGCTGCAGATATCAAAGCAACTGTGTTTTTGGAATTCTTGCCCAGTTCAGCAAGTATTTTCAAATCTTTTTCAGTTATTTTCATTTTATTGGAATATATTACAAATATAATATAAATATTTTTTTCTTATTAGGGATTATCCCATAATATCATATTTGAATATGGAAAATTAAGAAGTTTATTCCTTTTTACAATCAAAAAAGCAATAAATATTCCAGTTTTGAATAGATTTCAGGATATTCTAGAAAATTTAATTAAGCATATTTCCAGCAATCTCAACTAATTCTTCCTTCTCAGAAAAGTCCATTTCAACTACTTCAGCTCCATTTCTACCTAACTTTATTGGAACACCCACACTGATATCAGTAATGCCGTATTCTCCTTCAAGAATGATACTTGCAGGGATTATTTCCTTTTTATCTTGTAATATCGTTTCTATCATCAAGGAAATTGTATTTCCTATTGCATAATACCCGCTCCCCATTAAAGAAGTTATTTTTTTACCGCGTAATTGTATTTCTTTTTTCAATTCAGTTAAACGGTCAGCAGTAATTAATTCAGTAATTTTTTTTCCATTAACAGTTGTTTTGCTGAACAAGGGTATCATATCATCATTGTGAGGACCAATAACCATTCCTAAAACAGCGGATGAAGGAGTTTTCAATTCTTCAGAAATGACTGTTTTTAATCTAAAAGAATCAAGCAGACTGCCAACCCCGATTATTTTTTTCCTGTCAGTTTGCAGTATATCAAATATTATTTTGTTCATTTTGTCTACTGGATTAGTAACTGTTAATACTATTGAGTCAGGAGAATATTTTTTTATGTTTTCTGCAACTGTTTTAATAATATCTGTATTAATTTGTGCAAGACCTTCGCGCGTTATTTTCTCTTCTTTTTTTCTTGCTCTGCCAGCTGTTACAACGATTATATCTGAATCTTTTATCAAAGAATAATCAGATGTTCCGATTATCTTGCATTTGCCGTTAACAGAGCTTTGATAGTCAGATAAATCAAGTGATTTGCCAAGAGCCATTTCAGAATCAATATCTAACAATACAACATCTCCTAGTTGTTTCTCAATTACTCTCAAAGCAGCAGTTGTTCCTACGTTCCCCGCCCCAATAAAACTGATTTTGGTCATAGGACAAAAACAGTGCCTGGTGATTTATAAACATTGCGAATCAGATATAACTCGCGAACATAAATCTTTAAAAATGTTCTTCTACTTCTTTTTCAAGATGAAAAGACTAAAAACAGCAATACATATAGACACTCTTGAGGAATTAGCTTCTAGGAATATCATAACTAATGCAATTATAAAATATGAAAAAGTGCTTGGCAAAGCAAATAAGGATATAGATAAATTACGTAAATTAATTGAAAAAAATGAATTTGTTAGTTGGGGGCGTTTTTTCTATTCCTATGAAGGTAGACCTTCGATTAAGTTTTTTTTTGAGGCAGAGGAATTACTCGGCCCGCTAGGACATAGCGTTGAAATGGCAATTACTCTTAATTCAGATATTCTGCTGCCAGACATATCAGACAAATCACTTTCTCCTAATCCAAATTGTTGGGCAAGAAAAAGACGAACATCAAAATATCGTGATGCTGCTAATTTATATGATATATTAATAATGATAAACAAAAAGCAAGTAATACCTATTCGATCTCATAGGTATGGCTTGGAGTTAAGTACTTGTCATTCGCAATTTGGGACATTGACTAGCGATGCGGGGTATAGCTGGGCAAAATTCAAGTCAAAAGCGTATCAAAAAGCTGAAGAAGAAGGAGCACCTCTGCCAGTACAATTTGAAATTAATCCGACACTGATGTCTACAGGAAGAAAAATAGAATTTTATCAGTTTAAATTCCGCGCAGCAGATATAAACTGGGGAGATGGAGAATTTATACAATTTGTAAGACATATTGGACTTGGAACAAAAAAACCTAACTATACTTTTGAACCGCTAGAAATTAGAGAATCAAAAAAAGTTTTTATACCCCGTCCAGAATAATCTACCAAGTAAGCATTTTGTGTGCTTTCTTAAATGCTTTATAGTTCAGCCACATGAAACTTTTGGCAGATTTTTCTGCTGTTTTTGTTTCTCCTTTTATCATTGCTTTTTCTGCTTTTGCTCCTGGTTTTGGAGGATTGGGAATGAACATCTTAAATACGTCTCCAAATCCTTTGCCTATTGAAGTGAATGGTGCTAAGACACTTTCTGGTTTTTTCTTTTCTTTTGCTTCTTCTTTTTTTCCTTCTGCTTCTTTTAGGAATCTGTCCAAGTCTTCGCGAATCGCATCCATTGTTGCCTTGACTCCTGAACTTACTTCCTCAAATAATTCCATGTCTTCTTTTTGTTTCATTTTTTTGTATGCTTCTATTTGTTTTTTTGTCCATGCATAGCATCTATATGTCAATTTCATTTCGCCCATGTGTATTGGTCCGCGGTGGAATCCTGCTTCTTGCTGATAACTCAAAGAAGGTCTTGTTCGGTATTCAATTGTTGCTAGTATGCATGTAAAGACTTTTTTATTGCCTCTTTCCAGTCTTTGTCCCAAAACTTCTATTTCTATCATTGAGCCTTCAAATGCAGATATTAGTTCTGCTGTGTCTGCTTTTTCCACGTCTCCGCGGAGTTTTGCCATGTGTTTCATGTAGGGTTTTACCCATTGGAGATACATGTTTATTATGCTGTAATGTTGTCTTAAATATTTTAGTTCAAAATTCTTACGGACTTTTAATTCCTTGTAGTTTGCTTCTTTCCATATCAGAAAATCTTTTAGTTTTCTTTTTAGCACGCTTTTCAGGTTGTTTGTTGTATCCAGTGCATCTACTTTTTTGTTTATTTCTGCGTCGTTTTGTGGGTGTATTGAAAAAAAGAAATCTGGAAGAGATGTAAACTGCAGCTGCTGTGCCATTTGAAAGACATTTGCAGATACTCTTTGTCCCTGCACTACTCCGTCAACCAAGTCTGTCCATATCCCCTTCAAGGTTATTTCTGCTGATTCGTCCTGCAATTTGCCTTCTTTTGTGTATTGACGGGCGTCTTCATGTATTTTTATTCTTTCTTCCAGCCAGCGTAAATCACGAATCAACTGAAACAGATCTTTTCTAACAAATTGTCCTATTGCTGCCATGTATTGCGATACTTTGTCTTGTGCAAGTCCTAGTCTTTGTGCTGCTGCTCCATAGAATGAGCTGTGTTCTGATGCTGTGAATATGTCTGTTATTTTGTCCACTATTGGAAAATTAAATGAATAATGAAGGTTATGGTATACAAAATAATAGTATGGTTCTACTGAAGAATGTGGGCTTTCATATACTACTTGATACCTGTTTATTGGTTTGGGATAATCTACAAGCATTAATTGGTCTTGTCCCATTACTATTTCATCATGTTTGGCATATGATGCAAGTTTTTCTTCTGCATTGTCTTTTGCTTTTGATTCTATTTTGTCCAGCAGTTCTTTTTTTTCTGAGTCTGATAATGAGCCCCAGTTTGGGTATTCCTTTTTAAACTCGTCTGTGGCAAATCCGGCCATTATCAGGCGTTTGCTTCCTCTTATGCTCATCTTAATAACT
>WJKI01000056.1 GCA_014729195.1 Candidatus Woesearchaeota archaeon | reverse complement strand
TCCAGACTGAGCTATGAGGGCTTTTTAAAGGTTCTTGAGAACTTTAAACATTTAGGAAAAAATTTTATTATAACTTTTTCAAAATCTCTTCTTTTGTCTTGAATTTTTTCTGACATTCAAAACAGATCGTGTGTTTCTTGCCTTTCTCATCTTTTATCACTGTTCCGAGTATTTTTTTCAGAAAGGTTTCTCCGATTTTTTTCTTGCATATTTCGCATTTCATGATTTATTAAAAAAGTAATATATTTATAAACCTTAGCATTATATGTATTTATTATGCCTAAAATAGCTGTTGTTGAAAAGAAGAAATGCCATCCTGTTGCGTGTGGAGGGCATCTTTGTGCTAAGTTGTGTCCTGTTAATCGCACTGGAAAAGATTGTATTACTTGGTATGAGGATAACAAGGCAAAAATTGATGAGCAGTTATGCACTGGATGTGGTATTTGTCCTAAGCGTTGTCCTTTTGGTGCTATTTCTATTATTAATTTGCCTGAGGAATTATCCAGTCGGCCGATTCATCGTTATGGACGTAATGGTTTTCATTTGTATAATCTGCCTGTTCCTGTTTTTGGCAAGGTTGTTGGTCTTCTTGGCCAAAATGCTATTGGTAAATCGACCGTAGTTAAGATTTTAGCTGGTTTGTTAAAGCCTAATTTAGGCGGTGATGATGATGCGACCTTTGATCAGTTAGCTGATTATTTTAAGGGTTCTGAGGCGCAGGGTTTTTTTGAGAAATTAAAAGAGAAAAAGATTAAAATTAGTTATAAGCCGCAGCAGGTTGATGCTATTCCCAAGATGTATAAGGGTAATGTTCGTGGTTTGCTGACAAAAGTTAATGAGACTGAAAGAATAGACGAGGTTGTTGATGCTTTGGATTTGAAAAATGTTTTGGGAACAGATATTAAGGATATTTCTGGCGGTGAGTTGCAGAGGGTTGCTATTGCCGCAACAGTTCTGAAAAAGGCCAATGTTTATTTTTTTGATGAGCCGTCTTCTTATTTGGATATTAAGCAGAGGATTAAGGTTTCTAAGTTTATCAAGTCTTTGGCAGATGAGAATACTTCTGTTTTGGTTGTTGAGCATGATTTGATTATTCTTGATTATATGACGGATATTATTCATATTATGTTTGGTAAGCCTGGTGTTTATGGTATTGTTAGTTTGCCTAAAGTTACTCGTAATGGTATTAATATTTACATGGAGGGGTATATGCGTGATATGAACATGCGTTTTAGGGGTTATTCTTTGCGGTTTGACCCTCGTCCTTCTGTGAGTAAGGAAGGTTTGCCTGCCTTGACTTCTTGGGAGCATATTACTGCCAAATTAGGTAATTTTTCTTTGAAAGCAGAGAATGGAACTGTTAATATCAAGAAAAATATTGGTATTTTAGGAGAAAACGGTATTGGTAAGACTACTTTTGTTAGGATTTTAGCCGGTGTTTTAAAACCAGATACTGGCGAGATTGCTGAAAAAGTCAAGGTTAGTTATAAGCCCCAGTATTTGGATTCTTCTTCAACTGATGTAGTTGCTTCTTTGCTTGGTGATGCTGTTAATAAGTATGAGAATCAGTTGATTAAGCCGTTGGATATTGAACCTTTGCTGTTAAGGCCTCTTAATGAATTATCAGGAGGGGAATTGCAGAGAGTTTCTATTTGTTATTGTTTGGCGCAGGATGCTGATTTGTATTTGTTGGATGAACCGTCTGCTTATTTGGATGTTGAACAGCGTTTGATTATTTCTAAGGTTGTGAATGATGTTGCTGAGCAGCGTGGTTGTTCTGTTATGGTTGTTGATCATGATTTGATGTTTATTGATTATTTGTCTGATGAATTGATTGTTTTTGAAGGAGTGCCTGCGAAGTGTGGTGAGGCAAAAGGTCCTTTTGACATGGAAGAGGGGATGAATTTGTTTTTGACTGATTTGGATATTACTATGAGAAGGGACAGGGAAACTAATCGTCCTAGGATTAACAAGCCTGGTTCTCGTATGGATCAGGAGCAAAAAGAGAAAAATAGGTTGTATTATAGTTAAGGATTTGTGGTTATGGATCTGACATAGTTCAGTATATCTTTTTTAGTAAGTTTTGAAAAATCTCCTGCTTCAGAATCTGTGCCTTTGCTCATTAGGTTTAACACTTCTTTTCCTGCTTTTTTTGATTTCCACCAGCGTTTGCCGTATTTTTTTCTTAGCTGTGTTTTTATTTTGTTTTGCTGGATTTCTGCCAGCATGTAGCTTGGGACATACATCATGCTTTCTGGTAGAATATGATGTAATTGCCAGTATGCTCCGGGTATTTTCATTCCCATGCTTTTTTTGAGTTCTTTTGCATATCTCTTGTTACAGTTTTCAAATTTTAGGTTTTCTCTCCAGTATGCTATTCTGAATAATGAATTTCCGGTGTAAAATGCTGCCCCGAATAATTGCATGAAATTTTTTCTTCGGATTATTTCTTTTGAATATTTTGGGTCTAATTTCAGTTCTTCTGTCATGTAATCATAGTCTGTGAGTATTCCTTCAAAAAATGTTGAGAATGTTTCTGCCAATCCATTCGATATTATTGTTCTTGTCCAGTAAGGCAACTGTGGTTTTATTGAACTGAAATGTATTGCATGCCCCATTTCGTGATATATTGAATTTGCATCGTTTAGCGGGTTTTCCGGCTTGAAGGATATTCTTATATCTTGAGGTATTTTTATTGCCATGCAGAAGGGTGATGCATATTTTTTTGGTCTGTCTTTTTTGTCTACTCTTATTTTATCTGGTTTCAGTCCCATTTCCTTCATCGTTTTCTTTATGTGTTTTATTGGATCTACTCCTCTGAAATCTTTAGTCATGTCTTGGTATATAGCATTTCTTACATAGTATAAGTCGTCATAGTATTCAGGTTTTTTATGTAGAAGTTTTTTTGCATAATACTTAAATTGTTTTTGAAATGGTTTTTTTACTTGGTTTCTTAATGTTGTTATTATCTTTATTAATTCTTTTGTTGTTAGTTCATGTTCCTTTACGTATAATTTTAACGGAGTTGTTCCATATTGCTTGTATATTTGTTTGTTTTTTTGGAATTTTTCCTTGATTATCGGACTTATTAACGGTGTGAGTTTGATGAACTTGTCATAGATTTTTTTTCTTTCATTATGTGTTGCCTTAGTTACATATTGTCTCCACGTATCCCATGTTACGGGATTTCCTTTTATTGTGTGTTTTTTCGAGCGTATTTTTTTGTTTCTTTCTTCTTTGAACTTAAGGGATAATTGGAATGTTTTGGTGCTTGCCACTGCTCCTATGCATGTGTCTTTTAGTATTTCTGGCCTGTCAAAATTTTTTAAGAAATATTCTGCCAGTTTGTTTATTTTTGTTTCATATTTTTTTATTTTTGGTTTGCTGTATTTTTGTCCTGTTTCAAGTTTCCAGTATTGTTTGCTTAATGCTATTTCCAGTTCTTCTGCTTTTTTGCACCATTGTTTTAGGGTTAATTTTTGTTTCATTTGATTTTCCTCACAAATGACAGGAATGCAGTGTGTCCGATTTCTGCTGAGTCCGGCCGTACTCTTTTGCCGTCGATTATCCATTTTCTTTGTATTGTTTCTATTGTTTTGTCAAAAAGAAGTGATTGGTTTTTTCTCACCTCTTCAACAAATTCGCTTGCTTGGATAATCGTGGGAGTATATGCTATTAAGAATCCTCCTGTTTTTAATGCTTTCTGTGCTGTTTGGATTGATTCCCATGGTTCTGGGAGGTCTAATACAATTAAATTTACGTTTTTTTCTTGTATTCCTTTGGATATGTCTTTCAGTTTTAAAGAAATGTTTTCCAGATTCATTTTTTTGATGTTTTCTTTTGCTACTTGTTGGTGTTCTTCTTTTATTTCATAAGAATGAACTTTTTTGCATACATTTGCGAGTGCGCATGTTAGTGCTCCTGCTCCTGTTCCTGCTTCAACAACAGTATCATTTTTACCAAGGCCAGTCTCAGAAAGTATAGCCCCAATGTCCTTTTGAATAATCGTTTGCGGAGCTCGTTTTAGTTTTTTGAAATCGTCTGCAAATTGCGAGGTGAATATGATGAATTCTTTTCCAGTGCTTGATTTGATTACACTGCCGTCTTTTTTCTTTAAATCCTTTTTAGCAATTATACCGTATTTACTGTGAAAATCCTTATTCAAGTCAGTTATGTAATACTGCATTCCTTTTATAGTTCTTATTTCTTTTTTTAGCTCAGGAATGTATTCTTTCTTTTCTTTTAATATCAGAATTTTTGCCATTTGTATGATAATAAAAAGCGGAGGGAGGGACTC
>WJKI01000055.1 GCA_014729195.1 Candidatus Woesearchaeota archaeon | reverse complement strand
GGTATTGTTTGTGATAATGCTTCTCCTACGATGTTATTTTCCGGCAGCACTGCAAGCACAGGCAGTTTGGTGGTTTGTTCCAGCTCTTCAAGTGTTAGTTCGAATTTTTGGTTTTTTATTCTGTTCATTACTATTCCCAGGATGGGTGTTTGTTTTTTCTGTGCAATTCGTATTGCGTGGAGTGCACAGCTTAATGATGTGTGGTCTGTTGATGTTACTAACAAAAGACGGTCTGCGGCGTAAATAGTTGAAAGGATTTCATCATCAAGGTTTGGAGAGCCGTCTAATAATATTATGTCATATTGTTCTTTTAGCTGGCTGATTTTTTCAGCGAGATGCAGGGGATTTATTTTAGTGTATATTAATGATGCTGGGATTATGTCAAGATTATTGTCATGCTTGATTATTGTTTTTTCTATTGGGTATTTGTTTTTCAGCACTCCGTTTATGGTGTGTTGTTTTTTAAGAATGCCGAAATGAAGCCCTAAGTCTGCTCCTGAGAAGTTTGCGTCTATTAAGAGCACTTTTTTGTTGAATTCTTTGGCTAATACTGCTCCTAAGTTGGCTGTGGTGGTTGTTTTTCCTACTCCTCCTTTGATTGAGATTATTCCTATTATTTGGCTCATTGTATTTTATACACTCCTTTTAGTTTTCCTAGGATTTTGTCTTTTTTAAGTTTTATGTTTTTATTTTTTTCTTTTTCTTTGCTCTTGTGTTTTTTTGTCTGTCGGTAGGTAAGGAACATGCTTGCGAAAAGCACACTGATTATTGCAAGTATTCCCAGTGTGCCGACTGTTGTTTTTGTTTGTTTTAATGAAAATATGGGGGTTATTGCAAATCTCGGCTGTTCTGGTTTTGCTTCTTTTTCTTTATTAACAGTATCTATTTCGCAATTTCTTTTTGTTGCTGGCTTTGTTTTTTCTGTTCCACAGTTGTTCCAGTCGCTGCATTCTCTTGTTTGGGTTCCATTAGCGCATGTGCTCCATTCAGTGCATAGCCAGCTTTCTGCGCATTCCTGGGGAGGAATTATTATTGTGTTTAGTTCTTTTTTCCAGTCAGGTATGCTTTGGTAGGCCATTTTTGCAGAACCTCCTCCTCCGCCGGTCCCTCCTCCAAGATTTGCAGGGTCGAAATTTGTCTGAACTGTATTATTGATGTTTCCTGAAGTATCATTGGCAATTATGGTTATATAATACCATCCTGCCTGGTCTGCAATCACTGAATTGTTGTATATGTTATCTGAATTATCATCATAAAGTTCCAGCCAGGTGACAGATAAATCCGGATTGGTTACATTTGCAAATATTTTGTCTACTGCGATATTGTCAGTTACGTTTGCAGTGATTTGAACTACGGAATTTTTTGAGAAGTTGCTTCCTGCTTTAGGGGTTACATTCAATACTGCAGGAGGGATAGTATCAAGTTTGTTAAAATATGTTGTTTCTGTATTATTGATGTTATTTGAAGTATCATTTGCAAAAAAGGTGATATTAAGTCTTCCGATAATTTTAGGCAGTGTGAATGAGTTATTGTATTTGTTTTGTGTTTTGTTTGTTAGTATTATTTGCTGGCTGTTTCCGGGATATGTTATTGTTGCGTGAGCAGTATCTATTTTTTTGTTGTCTGTGATGTTGGCTGCAATTTCTATTGTTTGTTCGGTTCTGCATGTGGTGTTTTGTGCTGGTTGAAGAGGATATATTGAAGGAATTAGGGTGTCTGGCAAAACAGTATATTTTATCTTGACGCGGAATATTTGCGGTGAATAGTTTGTGTTTTCTGTGCTTAGTTCTGTTTTAAACTGAAAATATTGGGTATTATTTATGAATATGTTTTTGCTATCTGTTTTGTTCCATTGGCTGTTATTGCACAGGGAATCATTGCATCCTCTTATGCTTATGTTATACTCAGTTATGCCTCTTATGTAGATTTCTCTTATTTCCTGTGCAGTTAATGTCCTGTTCCATATGGCTGCTTCGTCTATGTGTGCATAGGCGTTTTTTCCTGTATCAGTTGCTCCTATGTAAAGGTCGTCATTTGCGTATTGTGTTCTGTGCACCAGAGTGTTTCCCAGTCCTGTCCAGTTTGCTTTTTGTTCGCCGTTAAAATATAATATCATTGTTCCGTTTGAAAAGGTCATTGCCCAATGAAACCATTCGGTGTTCATTCCTGTCCAGTCCCATTCTTTTTGGTGCTGTCCTGTTTCTGTTCTTACCTGAATTCCCAGCCGGTCATATGTTGAGCCGTCGTTAAAATAAAGCCCGTATGAGCATCCTTGCGAGCCGCCTGCCCGGCATATGATTCTTTTCTGCCAGTTTTTGTTTCTGTTAGTGTTTTTTACCCAGGCAGAAAGCGTAACTTCCTTTGTGGGATCAAGTTCAGGATTGTTTGTTCTTTCTATTTTAATTTCATCATTATGCCCGTCAAAGCCTATTGATTTGTTTATTTCTCCTGTTTGAGAATATAAATTTCCGTTGTATGTTCCGTTGTTATTCTGTCCTGAATAGTCTATTATTGTTCTGTTCTGCTCGTCAAGATGCATTAGCAGTATCAATCCTTCAGTTTCTTCTGCAGTTATTTTTCCTGTTTTGCTTGCAGTCCATTTAATGCGATACCATTCTGCGGGGTTTTGGGCATTAAATATCCTGCTTGTGTATGTTCCTGTTGTTGAGTTTAATTGCAGGGCGTTGTTTGTTGTGTTATAATAAGTATTATGGTATTCTCCTTTGTTAAACTTTTTTTGCTTGTTAATATTGAACTTGGCCGCATATGCTATGGAAAAAAATAAAATAAGGACCAGCAGGAAGCCTAATGCTTTTATTTTAGTGCCAGTCCTCATTTTTCACCTCTTTTCCCTTTGGTTATTGTGATTTTGCCTTTTTGAAATCCGAATTCTATTTCGTCTTTGTCTTTCCAGTTTAATAAGTGGACAAGGGTTTTGGGAATAGTTAGAATATACTGGTCTTTGCTTGTTTTCTGCAGTTTTCTGGTTATCTTCACAGTAATATGATTAATAATAGGAACACTTTATAAATCTTTCTATTAACTTAACGACTTATTTAATCAATAGTAGTAATATGAATAGTAATATGAAAAAATAACAACATTTTTATACTCAGACTGTTTTTAATGGAAAATGGCAAAGAAGAGGTCTCCTGCGCAGCAGCACAAATCGAGTTTCGTATTGAAGGACATCATCCTTGGCGGACAGGATGGTTTAGTTAATATTTTGGCGTTAGTTTTAGGTGTTGCTGCAGCAACTTCTTCACAAAAAGTAGTTATTGTTTCCGGACTGGCTGCCTTGTTTGCTGAATCCATTGCAATGGGTGCAGTTGCATATACTTCTTCTAAATCTGCGTATGATTATTACACAAGCATGCTTGCAAGGGAGAAAGAGGAAGTTAAGAAAAACCCGCAGGCAGGAAAAAAAGAAATAAGGGAAATATACAAAAAAAAGGGATTCAGGGGCGAATTATTATCAAAAGTTGTTTCTAAAATCACTTCTAATAAAAAAATTTGGGTTGATACGATGATGGCAGAGGAATTAAATTTGTTTCCGACAGGGTACAGAAATCCGTGGAAAAACGCTTTTATTGTCGGCTTTGCTTCTGTGGGCGGTTCTTTAATTCCTTTGCTGCCTTTTATGCTTGTTTCGATTAAGACCGGGATTTACCTGTCTTTTGTGTTCACCATTTCTGCCTTGATAATAACAGGAATATTCAAGGCAAAAATAACAGAACAAAATCCAGTAAGATGCAGTCTTGAGCTGGCAATAATAGGAACCCTTGCCGCGATTGCAGGTCATTTGGTAGGTGTTGGATTGGACAAGTTGTTTTTTTAACCCCGAATCCCAAACCTTTTAAACTCTCCTGTTGCTTTTTCCCATGTTCTTCTTACTTCAACTACTTCTGATGTTTGTGGTCCTTTAGAACATTTTTCCAAGAATTCATCTAATTGTTCTTTGCTTCTTCTGCTACTGCTTCAACAGTTCCGTTTGGCTTGTTCATTACCCAGCCGGAAATTCCAAGTTCTTCTGCTTTTTTCTTGACAAATGCCCTGAAAAATACTCCCTGTACTTCTCCATAAACAATTACGTGGACTCGTTTCAAATCTCTTTGCATCTTGAACACATTAGTGCGCCGTCATAAGGTGTTATTTCTTCTGAATATTCTCCGCATAGTTCGCAGATTCCTTCTCTTTCAGAAATATTGTATATTGGCTTGTTTTTTTCTTCTTTTAGTTCTATTTTTTCAACCATCAGTTCGAACAAGTCTGGTTCTATTTTAAGAATATCTTTTGAAGTTACCAGTCCGTAAAATTTGTTGTCCTGCATTACTGGCAGATGTCTTATGTTGTGGTCTCTCATCATTGTTATTGCTTCAAATATGTCTTTGTCTGGTTCTATTGTTATCAGTTTTGTTTCCATTATGTGTTTTACTAAGAATTTTCCTACGTTTCCTTTTGCTACTGCTTTTCGTACAATATCCTGTTCAGACAACACTCCTATTACATTGCCTTTGTCTTCAACCAGTAAAGAACCAACATGCCTTTCTGCCATTAGCAAAGCAGCTTTTTTAAGTGTAGAGTTGACGTTTATTCTTACAGGATTATGTGTCATTGCTTCAATGACTTTAAAACCGGTTTTCATGTTCACACCCCTCTATAAATAATCACGAGAACATGCATTATAAATGTTTTGTTCAATTCAGCGGTAGTTACACAGAATGCAAAACTTTTTAAATGCCTTGTTTGTCCCCAATACTCTTGCGTCTCTCAAAACTGAGTAACTGCAGATTATGAGTTTATGAATGTTCAGATTGGTTTTTGAGGATTTTTAGCAAGGGAGTGAGTGAAGAATGGGTAAAGAAAGTTTAGATAGAGATATAGAAAGAACTGGGTATTTAATGCAGGAGGCGTATAATCAAATTCATAATAGAAGTACTGCTGAAAAAGAACGATTTGCAAACTTAGCTTATGCGATGGGTTTTTATGCTGCAGATATTCATGTTGATTCCATAGAGTCGTTTCTGGATGAACGGATAAAATTATTGGATGATATTGATGAGGCAAAGCAGTATGAATGGCTTGATGAGGTAAGACGGTTTAGTGCGATATGTGATTTGCTTTTGAAGGGCGAGTGCACTTACATGGCTGATTATGAACAGGCATTTCGCACTTCTAATAAAAGGCAGTTTTCTTCTTACTCAGAAGAAAGACAAGATCGTCCGACTGAAGAAATGGATAAACCCGAAACTTGCCGGGTTTAAACAATCATTACTTCAAAATCTTTGCCAAATATGTCTTCAAGACTTTCAAATATTGCCTTGGAGAGATAGACTTTTTCTGGCACTGCGATTTTGGATAGGGCTGTTTCAAGTTCTTTTAGTGTGCTGTTTTCAATTGCAGTCAGTTTTCCTTCTCTGTTTATTTTTGCTTTTTTAATTTTTCTTTTTTCTTCTGAAATATCCTGCATGATAAAGGCGGTTTTTCCCAGGAATGTTACTTCTCCGACTTTGTCTCCGTGTTTTATTCTTATTTTTGCTCTTTCAAGTTCTTTTGCACGTTTCCTTTGCAGATATTCTACTGCGAATTTTATGTATTCTCTTGTTTTTTTGCGTAGCTGGTCCACTTCTGTTTTGCTTAGCTTGCCTTTTTCATATTCTTTCTGTGCTTCAAGTGCTTCACGCAGTATTCTTGCGAATTTTCCGGGCGCTTTTGCAGTGATTACCAGGGTTTCCTCAAATTTTGTCACTAATTCATTTTCTTTTACTTTTTCAACTCCTTCTTGACGCAGGATATCGCGCGTTACTGTTGTTAGTGTGTCAACAATATTTTTCATTGTTTCCCCTTCTTTTATTCTTTCTATTTGGGAAAATAATTTTTTAAGTCGTTTTAAGTACTTGTCACAACTGTTGACCAGGTCATCAATTTCTTTTCCTGTTACGACTTTTTTTGTTCCGTGTTCTACTGATTTCCTGACTTCAAGAACTTTGTCAAGGACTTTTACATCGTTTTCAGTAAGAAGTTTTTCTTTTTTGACAAATATTTCTCTTACCATTTCTGGCGTTTCTTTTGGTGCTGGAGGAGGAACTCCATAAAGCATCAGTGCTGCCTGGCTGGGCGTGAATGTTGCCCAGAAAAAATCTTCTGTTCCCAAATCACGAAGTTTTAGTCTAACTCTGTCTAAAACTTGTTCTCCTG
Source organism: Candidatus Woesearchaeota archaeon (assembly GCA_014729195.1). Taxonomy (GTDB): domain Archaea; phylum Nanobdellota; class Nanobdellia; order Woesearchaeales; family ARS49; genus WJKI01. Next base: position 11,889 of record WJKI01000055.1, on the reverse strand, counting down.
AGCTCATGTACATGTCTATTGCTTCGGGGCTTGGTTTTACTTTTCCCATTTTCAGAAGTTGTTTCCACGGCATGAAGATTCCTCTGTCATAGAATGGAACTCCGTCTCTTAAGAAAGTAAAGATTACTGGGTTTGCTTCTTTCATTGAGTCCCAGAAGTCTGTCAGGATATAGACTTGGACACTTAGTTTGTTCTTGATTCCGGTCATGTCTCCTGCCTGGAATCCCATGTCTGCAATTATTGCTCTTAGTTTGTCTTTTAGTTCTGTTCTGGTCATTTTCTTGACATCTGTGTCATCAATTACAACGAACACGTCTATATCCGAAGTTGGTGTTGCTCTTCCTTGTACCAGGCTTCCGCCTAAAACATATGCAACTATGTATTTTTCAAATTTCTTGAGAATCATTGTCTTGTGGACTTCTGAAATTTTTATTGCTGCGAGCATTCCTGTGTCGTGGATTGGGGCTGCCATTGCTATTGTCTGGAGTTTATCGTATTTTCCGTCATAGCAGTTTTGCCACAATTCAGATAACAGCAGTGTTTCTGTGATTATTCTTTCATCTGTTTCCTTTGCTGTTGTTTCAATTATTTTGGTTAGCTTATCCTTTAGTTCCATCTTGGACATTTTGTGCGGTTCAGAATCATCTACTAGGATTAATACGTGAAATTTGTCTTTGTCTTTTTCTATTTTTTTGAGTTCTTCAGGGCTTAATTTTGCTCCTTCTTTTGGTTTTGGAGGAGGCAATAGTGCTATTCCGGTTATGTATTTGTCAAACTTGTCAAGTAATTTTGTTTTGAATGTGTCCAGTTTTTGTTTAACTGCCGTTAGTTTTTCTTTTACTTCTGGAGGTATTTTATCTTCCATTTGTTTCATCATTTTTTCTTGTGAATCTTCTTTTTTCTTTGTTTTTTTGGTTTTTTTCTTTGCCATGTTAGCTAGCCTCCGATTTGTAATAATCATTTATTTTTGGATCATAATTTACTGTGTATTTTTTCATTCTATAAGCACCAGTTCCAGTTTATTTTGTATTGATAGTTCTCCTTTGCAGATTTTTTTAAATATTTCCATTGCTGAAACTCCTTTTTCTGATTCTTCAAGCACAAATTCAAATGCTACATCGTGTATTCCGTTTTTTGCTGGCCGGGGGTTTATGCTTGAAGATATTCCTGCAATATTGTTTTCTTTGATTGTTTTCATCCAGGCCATTGAGAATGCAAATGCTTTTGCTTCTTCGTCTCTTTCATCTGGAAGAGTATAGCTCATCACGTGTCCTATCTCGTGGCCGATGGTTATCATTAGTGAATCAATGTGGTTTTGTTTTACAAATATTTCGTTTAGTCCTTTGCCGTTGCGGTTTATGGCAAATCCTTTTACAAATTGGCTGTGAACTCCTTTGTGGCCTTGGTGCACTTCATCAAATGCTTTTTCATTTAGAATAACTACTTTTAGGTTTTTTGGGAATGTTTTTCCTGTTGTTTTTTCAAATGTTTCCTTGACATAGGGTATTATTTTGTCTTCATTGGTTACTATTTCTGTTACCGGCCGGTTTGGGTTTAGGAATAATTCTTCTGGTTCTCTTGAGTGTAGTTTATAATTGCCTTTCAGGTGCATGTATTGGGGGTGTGATTCTTGTGCAGATATGCTTGCGTGTGTTGTTGTGTATTTTGCTGTTTTTTCCAGGTCTGAAAGTTGGTATTTTGCAGTGTTTTCATATAAAGAGTCAGAATATCTTGTGTTCATTGAACCAAAGTATCCTGAACCGCTGCATTTGCCGTATCTGCATCCGGGGTTAGAATAGCTCATTTAAGTTTGGCCTCTAGTGGTTTCTTTTTTGTTGCTTTTTTTGCTTCTGCTTCCAGGTCAACTCCTAAATCTTTTAGTGCTTTAACATGCATCTGCATCAGTTGTTCTACTACATTTAGTATTCTTGTCATTTCTTCTCTTTCTTTTGCAAGGGTTGTTAGGGCCCCTTTGTGAAATCCTATTTGTTCTGGATTTGATTCTTTTGCCATGTTATTTCCTCCTATGACTAAAATGTCACACAGGTATTTATATTGGTTTTGGCCTTATAAAACTGCTGTGACATAAAAGTCATATCTGATTGTTTTTGACAAGAAAGTTTAATATATAATAGTGTATATTTTGGTTGATAGAGGTGATATTTATGGATTCGTTTGTTAGAAATGCCATACTTGCGATTTTTGCAATTACTTTTATTGCAATGTTTACAATGTTTTTGCTTAACCCTACAGGAGCTTATTCCTGGTCAAGGCCTCCTGCAGATGGTTATTGCCGGTGTATTACCGGGCCGTATACTGCTGGTGTTGGCGGACAGCCGTATGGTGGCAGGGGATTGGAGTTCAAGGGTTTTTTGACTTATAATGAGTGTGTTAAGACCTGTGATGGAAGGCATTCCTGGCAGGCAAGGTGATTAAATAATGACTGTAACTATTAATGAAGCATTAAAGTATCCGTTTGTGAGATTTGGAAGATTATTTTATTGGCTTTGGATGCTTATTCCTGTTCTTGGATGGCTTGCTTTTTCTGGCTATGTTCTTAGGATTGTTCAGAATGTTATCAAGGGGAAATACAAGGAATCTCCCAAGTTTGGAAGGTTTTGGAGCAATTGTGAATTGGGATTGTATGCCTGGATTTTGGGTATTTTGGTTGGTTTTGTCTCAATGGCTGCTGCTTCTTTGCAGGTATTACTGGGATTGTGGGGAATTGTTATTTATTATGTTGTTTTGATTTATATTTCTTTGATTTCTCCTATTCTTATGATTCAGTTGGCTGAAACAGAGAATTTAAAAAATGCTTTTAATTTTGTAAGAGCGCACAAGATTGTTTTTGGAAATTTTGTTCCGTATATTATTATTTTGTTAAAGCAGGTGGTTGTTACTCTTGTTTTGCTATTGGCTTCTCTGCCAGTCGTAACAATTATTTTCACTTTCCCTGCAATGAGTTATTCAAAACAATATTTGTATGCGAGATTCTACAGGGATGTGAAGAAAAAGCCTAAGTATTAATTCAAGGCAAAAACTAGTCTGAATATTATGTAAGCAAAATATATTCCTATAAGGATAATTGCTTCTTTTTTGCTTAGCCGCATTTTTGTTTTCAGGAAATATAGAACTATAAGTGATGTTGCAAAGAGTATTGGAATATCAAAGTATAACAGGTTTTTGCTTACTAAAAAACCAGATATCACAGAACTAATACCTACCGTGAATAATATGTCAAATATGTTGCTTCCTAATAAGTTGCCTATGGATAATTCTGGTGTTTTCTTAAACAGGGCGGTTAGTGCAACTGATATTTCCGGCAGACTTGTTCCAAGTCCGACTATTATCACTCCCACTGCTGCCTGGCTTATCCCCCATAAGCTTGCCAGTATAACTGCGTTTGTAACAACTGCCTTTGATGCGTATATTAAGAAAACAAATCCTGAGATTAATGAAACTATGGCCCATATAATTTTATTGCCGGCATGATTTTTTTTGATTTTGCGAAATACTTGTTCATCTCTTGTTATTGTTATGAAATAAAAAAGGTATATCAGCACAAAGATTCCTCCGTCTATTATGCTGATCTCACCGTCGAGTCCTGCGAGAAATAATACTCCTACTGACATTAGCATTACCAGTCCGTCTCTCAGAAGTTCTCTTTTCTTTACGGTGTCTATTCCCATTAGACTTAGTATTCCCAGGGCGAGTGCTATCTGTCCCATGCAGGTTCCTATTGTTTCTCCGATTATCAGTCCTGATGTTTCTATTCCCTGAAGTCTTTGTATTGCTGCGGTTATGTCTATGAATAATTCTGGCAGGTCTGTTCCTATTGCGAGTATTGTCAGGCCGATGAACATGTGGGATATCTTGAGTTTTTTTGCTATGTTCATTGCTCCTCTTAGAACTAGTTCAGCTCCCAGCCAAAGCCCGAATAATCCAATTAGTAGATATATTAGTTCCTGGTACATTTTTTAGCAGTATTGATTTAATCCTGCTTGTTTTTTGGGCTTCACTTCTTTTTTCACAGCAGTATTGTTGAAAATTGGTTTGCCGTATAATCCATCATATCCTGGTTGTATTTTAATCTTTTGTTCTCTGTTTCTTATTATCAGGTCTGCAAGTTTTTCATCAACTGCTTTCAGAAGTTTTTCTTTTGGAATTTCTAATAATATTTCTATTTCATTGCCTAATTTTTGCAAATCATGATATACTTTCCATACTTTTTGTGTTGCAACTCCAACTCCGAGTCTTCCGGCAATTATTTCTGATAATGGAATCAGGCGTTTGAATGGTTTTGCATTTTTGGGTTTGCATCCTTCTTCTCTGTCTGCGAGTTTTTCAACTCTGTATGCCACTCCTTTTGTGAGTGGTTTTTTGCATGCCGGGCATATACCTTTGTGTTTTTCGGTTTCTTTTGGACTCATTACAACATTGCAGTTTCTGTGTCCGTCATAATGATACTTGCCTTCTTCTGGAAAAAATTCTATTGTTTCTTTAATTTCTTGATTTCGTATTGCATTCAGGACAGAAGCATAATTTAATTTCTTTAAGTCCAATATAGTACATTCTCTTCCTATTCTCCATGGCCAGAAGCTGTGCAGATCTGAAAAACTTAGTATTGAACGATTATCCAATTCTTTTATTCTCCAGTTCATTGCAGGATCAGAACTTAATCCTGTTTCAATCGCGTGGATTTTAGAGCTTTTTTCCTGAAAGCATTCTTTTAAAGAATCAAATCCTGACATTGAGCCAAGCATTCCAAACCATGGTGTCCAGATGTGGGCAGGTATTATTTCTATTTTATCTGAGATAGAATGCATCATTTCAACTAATTCAGGGGATTTTATTTTAAATATGGGCCTGCCGTCATAATCTACCCGCCCGCGTTTCTTGAATGTTTCTGTTATCTGGTCTGCTGTTTCCAAATCAGGAGCAAGGATAACATGATGAATCCTTCTTCCTTTTCCGCTGTCTGTGTAAATAAGGGAAATTTCTGTCTGCGGAATAAAACAAAACCCGGTTGCAGTTTTTAATATACCGTCATCAAAAACAAGGTCTTTTTTTAATTCTGTATTCCATTTTGGGTGTGTAAAATCTCCTGTTCCCAGCAGGTTAAGTCCTTTCATCCGGGCGTATTTTTCAAGGTTGGGAATAGTTAATTCCTTGGAAGTCGCTCGTGAATACTTTCCGTGTATGTGCAGGTCTGAGATTACTTTCATAGAAGGAATATTTTGACGGGTGTTTTTATATGTTTTGTTTTAAATTTCTTTTTTAAACAACATATTGCTGGATATTCATTTCTACAATAATAAATAGTATATATAGAAGCAGCAAAGAAATCCCTTCTAAATATGTGAATTTGTTTCCGCTGCGGACAAATGCTGCGAATAAAACCAGTGCTAGTATCATGAATATGGCGCTGGTCAGGAAAAGAAAGAAATTGACATATATTGGGAATATAAGAGCGGTTACTGCCAAAACAAGGGTAGAATTGATAACAACACTCCCTATCAGGTCGCCGATTGCAAATTCAGGGTGTTTTCTTTGCATTGCTTTTACTGTGAATACCAGTTCTGGAAGCGAAGTTCCCAGTGCTAAGAAGAATAATCCGACAAATATTGGGGGAAGCGTTAGTCCGAGTCCAAGTTTTATTCCGTATTTTACCACATAATGCGAGCTTCCATAGAGCAGTCCGATGCTTAATATGAATACAAGCATTGCTCCAAGCACATGCCATTTGTTTATGTGGTCTTTGATTTTTAGTGAATATTCTTTCTTGACCTTGATTAAATGATATGTATATGCTGAGAATACTATTAATAAGATGACTGCGTCTATTCTTGAAAGTTTATTTCCTATTAACATTAATATCATTGGCAGGGCTCCCAGTCCTATCATTGCAAGAACATCATTTTTTATTGCCAGTCGGGTTATGTTGACTTTTCTTGCCATGATTACTGTAATCCCTCCTATCAGGGTGATGTTTGCTATGTTTGAGCCGATTACTGTTCCAAATGCCAATGCGGAGTTTTTTTCTAGTGCTGAGCTTATTCCTATGAATAATTCAGGAAGTGATGTGGAGAAAGCCATTATTATGAATGCTCCCATGTATCTGCTTAGTCTTAGGAATTTCGTTAATATTATGAGGCTTCTTACAAGAAATGCTCCGCTTGCTACAAGAATAAGACAGCTTGTGATGAATAATAATATTGTCAGCCAGAGCATTTAATCACCTTTTTTTGTGTATTTATTGTTTGATAAGTATATAAATGTATTTGCTTTTTTCAGCAAAATATTTAAAGTATTATTTTATAGGCAGTATTAATGAAGAGTAAAAAAAAGGGTTCGTTTTTGACCGCGGTTATTGTGAATATCGTAGCGCATTTCCTGTATATTGCGGGGTTGTCGATAATTATTCCTATTTTATTCTTGTTTTTTTTTCCAAGCCAATTATGGTCTGCTGTTAATTATGCAAAGCCCATTTTGATTTCTGCGATTGTTTTGGTCGTTCTTAGCATGATTGTTTTGTATGTGTATAATAAGTCTATTGGCAAGACTTTATTTAATCTTGGTCTGGCTACTTTTGTTCCCGGCGCCATTGCTCTTGTTTTTTCGATTTACAACAAAGAGATTGTTTTCGGTTTTATAAGATCTTATTTTTCTGCTTTTGAATTTATAGAGCCGTTGCTTGATTCTTATCTCGCCCATGTTATTCCCACTGTTTGGGCTGTGACTATAGCGTATATTGTGATTGGTTTTGTTTTTATTATTTTTGGGGTTCAGAGATTAAGAAGAGAGTCTACCAAATCTCTGGCTAAGAAGGTTTTTGGTAAGCGGGCGCGGATTGTTAGATGAAGTTTATTTTTCTGAACTAAGAGTGATTATTTTTTCTTTTAATTCTTTTATTCCTTTTTCTTTTTCTGCAGAAATAGGCATTGCTTTTAGTTTGGATACTTTTTTCATTTGTTCTTCAGAAGCCAAGTCGGTTTTATTCAGAACCACTATTGTTTCTATTCTAAGCTTTTTTTTCATTTCATTCATTAGTTTTGTTTGTTCCTTTATTGTGTATCCGCATGTTTCTGACGGATCAAGCACAAATATCATTTTTTCTGCAAGGTGTTTCAGCGCGAGTATGGCTTGTTTTTCTATGTTGTTTCTTTTTTCGATTGGCCGGTCAAGCAGTCCCGGAGTGTCAATCAATTGAATTTTTTTGTTAATATAACCAAGCATTATGTTTTTTGTTGTAAATGGATAGCTTGCTATTTTTGGTTTTGCTCCTGTCAATGCTTTTAATAGAGTGCTTTTTCCCACATTGGGGTATCCTGCAATTACAATAGTGGGCATTCCTGTTTTTATTGATGGGTAGTTTTTCATTACTTTTCTTGCGTGTTCAAGATATTCCAGGTTTTTCTTCACTTGTTTTAATACAGAAACTGTTCTGCCGTAAAATTCATTGCGGTATTTGTTTACTGCCTCCAGACTTTGACTTTTCTTGATTTTTTCATTATATTGCTTAAATAAAATATTTATTTGCTTCTTTACCCAGTTTAGTGCGCCAAGTGATTTCTTGAGCATGTAATAATCTAGTGTTGCTTTGATTAGTTCAAGGTAGAATGGATTAAGATGTGCTGTTTGAGGATATGAATCTAGTATAGTGTCCATCTGATGTGTTATTGACTGTTTTACTGTTGCGATTTTGTCTAGTTCTATTATTCTGGATTTTTTCATTCGGTTTAGCTTTTTTCCTTGTATTTTACTTCGGACTGCTCCGGCTCTTTTGTTGGCTTTTCTAAAAGCTACATCTATGTAGAAATCAGGTTTTTCTATCTTGCCCAGTCCTTGGAAATTCATATTCTCCTATATATAGTGCGTGGTATATAAATCTATTTAAATTAGAGAGCAATCAACTGGTATAGTAACGGTGGGATTGAATGGTTGAAAGATTTGGATATTCATTGGATGTAGGGAAATCTTTGGAAAACGAGAATTCTGATAATTCTGAGAAAAATGAAGAATCTAAGAAAGAAAAGGATTCTGGCAAGGATACTTCTTCAGAGCAATCCCGGTCTAATGAGCCTTTGGGTGATCCTAAAACAGAGGATTTGTCTGTTGACAGTACAGAAAAGGATATTCTTGATGATATTAAGGAAGATATTGAGATTAAGCCGGCAAATGCAGAGGGTGTTGATGAGGATTCTGCTGATGAATTGCCAGAAGAAGATAATACTGGCGTTTCTGAAGAAGACAGTATGTCTTCTGTTGCCAAGACTTCTGAGGAAGCGTATGCTGAGGAATCAGTCTCAGCTGAAAAGATTCCTCCGATTGTTGATGAAGAGGAATCTGCGCAGGATAAAGGTGTGGTAGATAAAAAAGAGGAGCTTGATGAGTTTGAAGAACCAATGCCTGATAAGCCGGAAAAAGAGCCAGAACCAGAGCCGGAAAAACCTCGGACTCAGGAAGAAGAGGATGTTGATGAGATGGTTGACAAGAGTTTTAAGGAAGACAAGATAGTTAAAGAGACAACGTCTGCTCAAGAAGCAGTTGTTACTCAAGAAACTACTTCTGAGGAAGCTACTCCTAAAGAGACCAAAGCTGATGAAGAAGCTAAAGGTTTTGGCTGGAAAAAATGGGCTGTAGGTATTGCAGTTGTTCTTGTTTTAGCGGTTATTGTATATAAATTAGGTTTTGTTGGTGTGGTTGATAACTCTCCTACTGCAGCAGTTCCCAGTGATGATGAGATTGATCAGGAGTTAGATGAATTTTTCAAGGATGCAGATATTGAGGATATTACTGCTAATCCTGAGCCAGAAGTGGATGAAGAGATTATTGAAGATACTTTGTCTGAAGAAAGTGAAGAACCAGTAGCACAAGAGGATTATCAGACTGTTACAGAAACTCCTGAAGAAACAGAACAAAAATCCTCTGTTATCAAGAAGGTTGGAAGAGATGAACCTATTAAATTCAGGCCAGAACCTGAACCAAAAGATCCTGATGAATTACTAAATATTCTAAATCAAGGGTTGAGTTGAGTTTAATGTCAGAAAGAATTATTTGGCAGCCAACCTCGCTTTACGGCGAAAGTTATAATTTTAGAGTTTTGTTAGATCCTGAGTTTGCCAGGGAAATGTGTAGTTCTAAATTAACTCGTGAAAACTATCAGAATATGCAGAATTTACCAAGAAAACTTATGAACTTTTCTGGTTCAGACCCGTATATTTTTCATGAAGATACTTGTTTTGTCAGGCAGATTAATGTTCGGGCAGGAGATGGAAAATGGTTGGCTGTTGATGGTTTAGAAGGCAGACTGCCTGACTTTTCCGAACCCATTAATTATTCAACGCATAATATAGATTATCCTTCTGAAGCTTTAGATTTGATGCGTTTGTTTGATTTATGGATAGAATATTCTGATTTGTTAAAAGAGAAAAGATGATATCTCTTAGCATTAATCTGCTTTCCAAGGCAAAAATTTATATACTTCTGGCGTATTTATTTGTATATGGCAACAATAGAATCAGTACACAGGGAAATAATGGAGCTTAAGAAAGATATGGATTTTATTAAGAATATTCTTAGTGAGAAGTTTGAGCTTAGTGATTATGCTAAAAAATCTTTAAAAGAAGCCAGAGAAACTTCAGAATCTGAATATGTTGATTTAGCATGAGTTATAAGATTAGGTTACATCCTAAAGTTGATAAATTCTTAAATAAACTCGAGAGGGATTTATCTGTTCGAATTAAACAAAGGCTTGCAATGTTAAAAAATGCGCCTTTTAGATTTCTAGAACATTATGAAGGCGAAAAATGTTATAAGTTTCGAACTGGTGATTATCGGGCATTGATTGATGTAGATCAGTCTAGAAAAATTGTATTTGTAAGAGTTCTTGATCATAGAAAAAAGATTTATAAAAATAAATAAAAATCTATCTTTCTCTCCATGAATATTGGCGTGAACCGCATGTGTTTGCGCAGTTGGTGTGTGTCATGTATCCTATGAATTCATATCCTGCCCCGCCAAATGGTGTTATTTCTGATCCTGAGCTGTATCCTTGTCTTACGCATCTGCAGTAGCCAAGGGATGTTTGTCCTGGTGCTGGTTGTTTTGCAGATGTTCCTGCTCCTTTTACTGGTTTAAAGTTCAGGTTAAATGGTCCTGATAATTGGTCTCCTTCCCAGTTTCCTGTTATTGTTCCAGATGCAAGTGATACTGTTCCTCTGAAGGTTCCGTATAATGGTGTGTTGTATGTTCTTCCTTGATAATTTGTTTTGGTTGTTCCTTGTAGTGTTCCTGAGACAACTCCGTAATTATAATTTCCAATTAGTTGGCCTGAGTATTGCACTGTTCCGCCGTATACATTTGCAGTTCCTGAAAATGTTCCTGTTGCTTTTCCTCCTTTTATGGGAAATGTTAGTGTTGCTGTTCCTGCTCTTTCACCTCCAAAACTTCCTGTTGCTGTTACTGTTGTTGGCATTGTTGCTTGTCCTGTTTCAGACATATTGTTGCCTATTACCACTAGAAATGCCATTAATCCGATTATTGCGGTTAATGAAAAGAATATTGTTTTTATATCTTCAGTCATGTTCTATCACCTTTATTATGGCTGTTGGGCTTTGTGCAATGTTTCCATAAGATGGGCTTATCACAAAGTATACAACGCCGTAGTTTTTTAGTGCCTGCCGGGCAATATATTCATCATATGCATATCCTCTTGCAAAGCTTACATATTTGTTGGCGTAATTTAAGGGTACTGATTCGCAGTTTAGCATGTCTGGAAAGCTTTTTGGGTACGTGCATAGTTGTACTCCTATGAATGCTCGGGGATCCATGTTGTATGGTCCGAATTTGCCTGAGAAGGTTTTCATGTCATCATAGTATATTGGAATAAAGTTTGATTGAAAGTTAGTAGCAACAGGTATTTTGTTGACATATAATATTGTTTCAGAAGGAATTAAAGAATTCAAAGGCATTTCTCCCCGGGCAAGTGTTGGCTGCGGAGTTGATTTTGGTTGTTCAAATGCTTGTCCTGTTCCGTATGTGGGAACTTCAAATAAGCTGAATTCTTCTATGGGAACAAGAACAAAGTTTCCAGTGCTGGCAGTATACAAGCCCATTGTAAGGATTCCTACTCCTATTATTGCAACAAAAAGAAACATTTTGTTTATGTTTTGCAATTTATCATCCTCTTTTTATCAGGCAGGGTTCTGGATAATCACTGCTGTCTAGCGCAGTTGGTACTTATCAGCTTTGGGGCAGATAGTTCAGGGCAATATTAGAATATTGCCGTATACTTAGCCTCTTTTGATTGTGTCTGCCAGTAATAATCGCGTGTATTGTGTTGTAGGCAGTATTATTATTAACACAGCTACTATTGCTATATAAAAATTTCGTATAAAAAGTGTGTATGCCAGGAATATTGATAGCAGGCAAATAAATGCGCTGAATAAATATGCTGGCCCTATTTTCTGCCATTTCTTTACTCCTATTGCAAAGGACTTGCGTATTGGTTGTTTTTGGTTAACTATGCAGTAGGATATTATTCCAAAGTAGGTTATTAGTGCAGTTAGTGCTCCGAATAGTATTAATACTCTGTTGTTGTTTGGGGCTGTTGGGTATAATTGGTAGTTAAGATAGCCGGCAATCATTATTGTTATTATCAGCAGAAAAAACCAGAATATGCTTTGGATTATAAATGGGAGTGCAAATTGTTTTATGTTTATTTTTGTTCCTGCGATTTTGTGGGTTTGATACCAGTTTATTCCTTTGAATAGTATCCATATTAGTATTGTTCCTCCTATTAATAGCCAGATTAGTTTTGTCACTTCTTTATATTGTGCGAGTATTTGTGTGTTTTGCATTGCTTCTGTTGCTGCTATTTGTCCCATG
>WJKI01000054.1 GCA_014729195.1 Candidatus Woesearchaeota archaeon | reverse complement strand
TCCCAAACAATGTCCAAGAAATGAGTTGCACAGCTGATGCATGGGTCGTATGCTCTGATTAATTTCTCGATTTCTAATTGGATTTCTTTTTTTGGTTTATTCAAGATTGTTGGCAGGAAATTCTTGATATCTTCTTCTAAATTAGCTAAATTTTGTGTAGTCGGAGTTGTTAAATTAATAAAAGTAGTAATTCCCTTTTTATTATACTTATACTTATGGAACAAAATACCTCTTGGGGCTTCCAAAGCAGCAATTCCTGTGCCTGATTTTGGCTTAATTTCAACAGGTTTTTCATCACTAAAATCAGTTGATTCCAAAATATCAATAACTCTTTTAGTGCCTTCAAAAATCTCAACGGCCTGAGCAGGATTATTCATGAAAGGCGAGAATTTCCTCGGCATTATACATTTGGTCAGTTCTTTTGACTCCCTAGACAACAAATCCCAGTTGTTCCTTATTCTTGACCACGCGCCAACCATGTAAGACTTTTCATTTTTCCTGGTAAACTCAGAAGTAGAACCCTGCTTAAAATACTCCTTAAAATGCTTTTCATAATCAGGAACTGCAAAACACTTATCAGAACCAGCACAAGCAATATTATCAGAAGGACAAAAATAATGCTTTCCTTTCAAAGCAAAATGCTTTGTTTCTCTGGAAAAATCAGGATATTTTAAACCGCAAAAAGTCTCTGCAGTTGACCGGGCATCACTCAAACAATTCTTTGCAAACTTCAACAACTGCTTGAAATGATTCTCATCAGGAATTCGTGTAAATCCGCCGGGTCTAACAGTATAAGGATGAACTGTTCTTCCACCAATAATCCTTACAACATCATTAGCAAATTTCTTAATGTTCAAAGCTTTCTTGATATGCTGTGGGTGCTGCTGCGCCATTTGCACAGCGTTACAATGACCTGTATAATCCGGCAAAGTCAAAAAATACAAATGAACAGCATGGCTCTGAATAATGCCGGCAATGTTAAGCATTTCTCTTAATACTTCTGTCTGTTCTGAAACATTAATATTCATTGCTTTTTCAGTGGTTCTTACAGAAGTAATACCGTGAACAACAGAACAAATACCGCAAATCCTTGAAGCAATATGATTAACATCATTAAAATGCTTGCCTTTTAAAATTCCCTCAAAAAATCTTGAACCTTCAAATAAATTCAGTTTGACTTTTTTTACTTCTCCCTTATCAATCTTAATATGCAGTTTAGCATGGCCTTCAATCTTTGTCACATGATCAATATTAATCTTTCTTGGCATTTTTCTTGTTCTCCGGAGTATGAAACATATGAATCCTGTTCCAAACCTCTTCCTCTGATAACCCCCATGACTTGAACAATTTTGCCTCTGCAGTGAAATTAGCCTTGGGCAAAGGACCTCTGCATAATAAGCAGGGAAAATTCTCCTTGGGACAGATAGCATCACAACCTCCCCTAGTCAATGCACCCATACACGGCTGTTTCTGCCTTAAAAAACAAGTAGGCTTGCCCCTTCTCGGGCATTCCATACAAACAGGACCCTTGAACTGCTCAGGAATCTTCTTCTTAAGAAAGGCATCTAAAAAAGCAGTGAATTCGTCCTGAATAATCGGACAACCATACAAGTAATAATCAACCTTAACATACTTATCAATAGGTGCGGCTTCAACAGAATCCTTTAATGTCTTCTGATTATAAACATATTTTTTCAAATCTGAGTTTTCTATGAAATTCCTCATTGCAGGAACACCACCATGACAAGCACACGCGCCCAATGCAACCAGGAACTTAGATTTTTTCCTGATCTCTTTTAATTTTTCAACTTCTCTTTTTGTTGTTATTGCACCCTCAACAAACACCAAATCAAAATCAGTTTTCTTGTTCTTCTCCTTTAACAAATGAAAATACTGAACATTATACTTTTTCAGAATGTCAAAAATATTATCAATGAAAAGAACTGCAAACTGGCAACCCTGATCACAAGTAAAAGAAACAATACCCATTACCGGCTTTTTAACACCCATTTTGAGAAGAAAAAAAGAAAAAGACTATATTAATCTTTGTATTTACAAAACGTCCTTTGGCTCGACTGTGATTCCGAACATGTTCTTTGCTTCCTTTGACAAGGCAAACAATGATTTTCTCTTGCCCACAATCTTGGAAACAGAATCAACTTTTTGTGTTACTGCAACCATTCTTAATTCCTCACCAATTGCTAAAGTAAAATTTTCAATACCTTCTTTTTGCTTTGCAGCAATCAAAAAAGGCCTGCCCATTGCAACACCATCTGCACCAAGCATCATTGCCTTGGCAATATCAAAACCAGTAGAATACCCTCCGGCCAATAAAACATCAAAACTCGGCTTTTTCTTCAAAACAGTAAATAATGCTCCAGAAGGCATGTTCATCTCATTCATGACAAGCCAAGGACTCATTCCAGTACCGCCTCCAAACCCGTCAACAGTCAAGCACTTAACAGGAACATTGTCTTCCTGTTTTATCTTCTCAAGAGCTTCAACAAGTTTTACCATACCAATACCCATCCCTGTCTTGACCCAAATAGGAAGATTATGCTTTGCATATTCAATTAAAGTTTCTCTTAAAGAGTTATCACTTAAACTTCCTGGAAAAGCATGTCTTTCATAAGTGCCGTCTGGTTTCTTAATAACTGCATAGCCGGCATCTGTGAATTTCTTAACCCATGCTTCTTCCGTAAATTGAATCTCTCCACCTAAACCCTGCTTTGCCCCCTGGCCAATCTTAAATTCAATAGCATCTGCACCATACTTTGCAGCCAGTTCAGCAAGCCCGAGCTTGTGCTCATTAGCATTAACCTGAATAACAATTGCCCCATATCCTTGTTTTTGATGTTTTTTATACAAATCAATTGTATGCTTAAGTTTTTCCTCGCCAAAAGTTATGAAATAATTCTCTCCTAACACACGAGGAATACCTGCCTTTGCAGCTCCGATAGTCAATTCATCATTCAAATCAGAAGCAACTTTTGTTGAACCCATGCCAGCAATAATCAAAGGAACCATAGACTTAAAGCCGCCCAAAGTAGTTTCAGCATTAGTCTTGGTAAAAAACAGACCAGTGCCGTATAATTCAGGAAGAATCTGCAAATCCTCCATATTAGGAATTCTCTTTTCAGCGCCAAACTGAGTATTTCCAAAAGGCCCGGGAAATAAAGTTCTGCCGACCTTGGATTTCTTACCCACTTCACACACACCGCACATAATACAATTAGCACAAAGCCCGCTCATAGAAACATGATTAGGAGAATACAACTTAGTGCCAGTAATCACACACGCATTTTTATGGAATCTAACCCCGTCCATATCAGGATGTTCTTTTTTTTGTTCTGCCATTGTAATCAAAAGGAGTTCAAACATAATTTATTAAGTTTTCTATGCGGAATTTTGTATATTCATCATCTTAACAAAATTCAGCTAGAAAACTTACAATACTAAAAAATAACCATAATACTTTGAAAGTTGCCTATGTCTTAACACCACTATATAATGCTAACAAAGATTTAATTACCTATATATAAAGCAGTTATACTATGGTGGAATTATCAGAAAGAGAAGAAGAACTCCCTGACTTAGAAATAGGAAAACTGCTTCAAATAGCAGTTGAACGCCCGGAAATCATTTCACTAGGACCTGGAGAACCTGATTTTCCTGCTGCAAAAGAAATAGTGACTCACACCAAAAAAATCGCAGACAAAGTAAACCACTATTCCCCACCAGGAGGAAGAAAAGAACTAAAAGAAGCAATATCAAAAAAACTTCTAAAAGAAAACAAGGTAGAAGCACACCCATCACAAATAGTAGTGACATGCGGAAGCCAGGAAGCATTATTATTGGCAACTGCCTGCACACTCGACGTATCAGAACACATAATACTTCCAAACCCCAGCTTCATGGGATTTCTCCCAACATTTGAATTATTCAATGCAGGACCAAGGTTTGTAGAACTAAAAGAAGAAACAGGATATGCAATAAATCCTGATGACGTGAAAAAAGCAATAAACAAAAAGAAAACAAAAGTCCTTCTAATAAACTCTCCTGCAAACCCAACAGGAAACGTCCTAACAAAAAAAATACTGGAAGAACTCGCAGACATAGCAATAGAAAATGATCTTTACATATTCTCAGATGAAGCATATGAAAAAATAATATATGATGATGCAAAACATATCTCAATCGGCTCATTAAACGGAATGTCAGAATACACAGCAACATTTCATTCATTTTCAAAAACAGCAGCAATGTGCGGATACAGAGTGGGATATGTTGCTGCACCTCCAAAACTCGCAGACGCAATAAAAGACACTCACATCTATACGACTGTCTGCGCACCAACGATATCCCAAATGCTTGCATTAAAATCCCTCAAAATGGGAGACAAATACGTAAACAAAATGATAAAAGAATATGACAGAAGAAGACGAATGCTTGTCCCCCGTCTGAATGAAATGGGACTAAGCACACCAATGCCAAAAGGAGCATTCTATGCATTCTCAAACATATCATCATTTGAAAAAAACAGCAAAAGATTCGTGTTAAAAATGATAAAAAAAGCAAAAGTTGCAGCAGTGCCAGGAATAGACTTTGGAAGTGCAGGAGAAGGACATGTAAGATTCTCCTATGCAACAGATTACAAACTAATAGAAAAAGCACTGGACCGGCTGGAACCGTTTATTAAAAAATACAAATGATATCAGTACGAATACACGGAAGAGGAGGACAAGGAGTTAAAAAAGCAGCGCAGATACTTGCGCGCGCCGCATACTTGGCAGGATATCAGACACAAGATTTTGCCCTTTACGGAGCAGAACGAAAAGGAGCCCCTGTAACAAGCTTTGTTCGCATAGACAAAAAAGGAATAAACACAAGAGGATATGTCTGGGAACCGGATTTTATAATTGTCCTTGATGACACACTCGAACTGTCCTGCCATCTGAAAGGAAGAAAAAAAACAACAAAAGAACTAATAAACACAGATCAAAAACTCCCAATAAAAGTGCCATATTGCCATGTGGATGCAACAGGAATTGCAGTAAAAGAACTGGGAAAAAACATACCAAACATCGCGCTACTAGGAGGATTTGTAAAAATATTCAAACCAATCACACTTGAAAACCTAGAAAAAGCAGTGGAAATTGAACTGGGAAAAAAACATCCCGAAGCAACCAAAAAAAACATAAGGGCAGCTAAACAATGCTATGACAAGGTGGTATGTTGAGCAAACTAATCAAAGAAAAAAACGTCCATTCTGCAGGAAAAAAAGGAATCCCGCATGCAGTAGAAAAACAAAAATTAATAGAAAGAAAAAACTGGAGAACCTGGAAGCCAGTAATAGACTATGACAAATGCATAAAATGCGGAATGTGCTGGCTACACTGCCCTGACTCAGCATATGCCTTCAACAAAAAAGGATTTCCAGAATGCGACGGCAGAGTATGCAAAGGATGTTTATTGTGCATAACTGTCTGCCCGGTACGATGCATTTCAGCAGAACAGGAAAGAGGACTTACTGAAAAGAAAGAAAAGGAGAAAAAGAAATGATAGATATACTAGATGGAAATCAATGCGCAGCATGGGGAGCACGAAGAGCAAAAGCACAATGTGTGCCCTGCTTTCCTATCACACCAACAACCGAAATAATTGAAACAATCGCTGCCTGGAAAGCAAAAAACGAATTCAAAGGAGAATTTGTACAGCTAGAATCAGAACACAGTGCTGCCTCAGCTTGTTTTGGCGCCTCACTCACAGGAGCAAGAGTATTTACTGCTACAAGCTCCCAAGGACTTTTATTAATGCACGAATTACTTCCCATAATATCCGGCTGCCGAACACCAATGGTAATGACAACAGTTTCAAGATGTCTATCTGCACCAATAGGACTCTGGCCAGATCACAACGACACACTGGCAATGAGAGACGCGGGCTGGATAATGTTCATATGTGAAACAAACCAAGAAGTCCTTGACAGCGTAATAATGGGCTACAAAATCTCTGAAAACAACAAAATTTTACTGCCTGTAATCGTAAACATGGACGGATTTGTTCATTCTTATACCCGAACAGAGGTAGATATTCCAGAACAAAAACTGGTAAATTCATTTTTGCCGCACCCAAAACGGGAAATAAGACTTGATGTCAAAAAACCAATGACCTTAGGAATCCCTGCAATGGGGCTTGATTATATGAAATTTCGCGCCCAATTACACAGAGCAATGATGGACTCATTTGATGTAATCGACAAAGTGCAAAAAGAATGGGCCAAACTAACCAAAAGAAAATATGATTTTGTGGAAGAGTATAAAATGAAAGGAGCAAAAGCAGCAATAGTAATGATAGGAGCGAACACAACAATAGCAAGAGCCGCAGTAGATGAAATGAGAAAAAAAGGAAAAAAAGTAGGACTTTTAAGAATCAGATTATTCAGACCTTTTCCTGAAAAACAAATACGAAAAGCCCTTGAAAAAGTAAAAAATATTGCAGTGATTGATCAAAATATATGCCCGGGAATGGGAGGAATACTTTATCCAGAAATAAAAATGGCCTTATCTGGAACCAAAAAAACAATATCCAATTATATTCAAGGTCTTGGAGGAAACTTTATCTCTGAGAAAGACTATATCGCAATACTAAATGATGCAATTAAAAACAAAAAAGAAGAACGAAAATGGCAGATGTAAACGAAATTAAATTTGACATAAAGAAAGAAATGGTAAAAGACCATCTTATTACCGGAGGAACTTTTGCCTGCGCAGGATGCAATCCAGTACTGGGAATAAGATTAGTCCTAGTTGCCCTGGGAAAAAACACGATAATGGTTAATTCATCAGGATGCATGACCTTGACTGCAACATGGCCTTTCACACCTTACCGAATACCCTGGGTTCACGGAGCAATAGAAAACGGAGGTTCTGTAGCTGCAGGAATACTAATGGGATTAAAAGCGCTCAAGAAAGACTCCAATACCCACGTAGTAGTATACGCAGGAGACGGAGCAACATACGACATTGGATTTCAAGCTCTTGCCGGAATGGTATATAGAAAAGAGAAAATAATCTATATATGTTACAACAACTGCCAATTTGCAAACACAGGACACCAACGCAGTTCTGCAACAGAAAAATACGCACGAACATCAACAACACCTCCGCCAATCGGAAATCCTTTGCCCCGCAAAAATATGGCAAAAATAATGGCGCTCTGCGGAGCAGAATACTCAGCAACAGCCTCAATAACAAACCCATTTGACTTTATCAAAAAACTACGCAAAGCAGCAACAATGAAAGGTTCGTCATTTATTGACGTTCTTGCACCCTGCGAACCAGGATGGGTAGTAGAACCCTGGGAAACACTAAAAGCAGGAAACCTGATGGTAGAAACAGGAATGTGGCCGCTCTATGAAATAGAAAACAAAAAGTTTACCTTAAATTACAAACCAAAAATGCTTCCAGTAGTAAAAGCACTCCAAATGCAGGGAAGATACAAACATCTGACAGAACAACAAGTCACAGAGATACAAAGAACAGTAATCAATGAATGGGAAATGATAACAAAAGGCCGTTTTTGGGAAGCAGAGGAGTATTGATGAAAAGAGTTGTTCTCAATACAGATATTTTTGGTGATCCTGACGATATATATGCTTTATTATTTCTTCTAAGTTCCAAAAAAATAAAAATAGAAATGATTATCACAAGCGACGAACATAACTGCGGTCGTGCAGCATATACTAAAAAATTTCTTAATGAATTGGGAATAAATATTCCAGTATTTTGCGGGGAAGATCTGGGAAATAAGATTTGTTATTTTGCTCCAAAAACAAAAGAAAAAATAAATAAAAAATATGTTGATGCAATTAAAATGCTTGATGACGGTTTTACTTATTTATGCATAAGCCCGCAATCAGAACTGGCAAAAGTTGCCAATATTTTGAAAAAGAAAAAAGCAAACATTATAATTATGGGCGGGTCAACGAAAAAACAAGAACATAATATCAAATGCGATATTCCTGCAGCAAGAAAAGTATTAAAAGCTAAATTGGCTGCTAAATGGATTCCATCAGATTTGACAGTTAATAATAAAATAAAAATTGATAAAAAACATCCTCTCTATAAAAAAATAACAAAATCAAAAACAATCGCAGCCAAGTATCTCAAAGAAAACACAGATTTATTTTTTAAAAATCTTTATCCTGATCATTTTTTACATGATCCATTGGCTATTTCCATATTATTAGATTCAAAAATAATAAAATTCCAAAATAAAAAACTTGAATTAAAAAAAGCGCAATTTATTCCATCAAAAGAAGGATTTTCTATTCAATATGGTATAAACGCAGATTATAACCGATTTCTAAAGTTGTTTAATACACAAATTAAAAAATGGATATAGATATAGGAACAAAGGAGTAAACTGTATATAATAGTTTACTACAGATACTGGGTTAAAGGGAAATTTCATCGGAAATAATTTAGAAAAACAAAAAATTTCTAAAAAAAATACAAATTGCACGGAAAATTACATAACCTCAATCAAAATCTGCACAGCAACAAATAATGCATAAATCATCAACAAAACAATTCCCTGCCATCTGTGCAGAACATTTTTTCTAACCCAAAAAATAACCAAAGCCAAACTTACTAAAAAGAAAATAAGTGTAGTGATCAAACCCCAAATATTAATCTTGATAATAGTAATCGGATAAAAAATCGCAACAACACCCAAAATTAACAGCATCTCTGCAGTAATTCCTCCCAAAACATTACCAAAACCAATGCCTGCATGACCTTTTTTCAAAGATTTTAATTCCACAGTCAAATCAGGCAAAGAAGCGCCCAAGCCAATAACAATCAAGGCAATAACATAAGAAGAAATACCAATCTCTTGCGAAATAACAACCGAACTAAAAACCAAAAACCTTGCTCCCAACAACAAGGCAACCAAAGCCCCCAAGAAAATAAAAACATCCTTCCATAAATTCTTAATCCTGACATGCTTTTTCAACTGTCCAAAAGTACCTTCTTTTCTCCACAAACCAAAAATATATGCAAAAAACACAACAACCAAAAGGACACCATCCAGTCTTGAAATTTTTCTATCCAACAGCATAATCACAGGCAATAAACCCATCAATAAAATCAAATAAGTTGACCTGCCCAATAACTTTGTCTTAACATCTAATTTTTTGGCAGCAACAGTCATGGCACCAAGAACAAAAGTAACAGTAATAACACAACTGCCCAACACAGTACCCAAAGCAACACCAGAAGAACCAACAGAACCGCCTGTTAATGAAGAAACCAATTCAGGCAAAGAAGTTCCTATAGCAAGAACAAGAAAACCTATCAAATAATCAGAAATACCAAATTTTCGAGCATAATTGGAAATGCCCAAAATCAACAAGTCAGCCGCCTTGATAACAATCAACAAACTAAAAACAAGAACAACTGTATTAAACAACAAAGGATGTGCGGAAGTGATAAATTCAAACATTTTTATAACCTGAAAAATTTAACAATCTCTCCAAAAACCAGAACAGAAGCGGAAATCAAGACAATCCACAACCAATCAATCAAATTCAAAGGAACAGTAATGAAGATTGAATTAAAAAAAGGAATATAAACAATCATCAACTGCAAAGCAATTGACAAACCAATTGCTCCCCACAACCACTTATTCTTAAACAATCCTATTTTAAAGATAGACTTATCCTCAGATCTTTGATTCAAAACATTAAACATCTGAAACATCATCAGCGTAGTAAACGCCACGGTCCGGGCATAACCTAAATCAGCATGGGGCTTAGCAATCTCAAAAGCAGCCAAAGTCCCCACCATCATAATAATACCAATCAAAAAAATAAAAATTCCTCTTCTCAAATTAATAATCTTAGCATCAACCGGACGAGGTTTTCTCTTCATAATACCTTTTTCAGCAGGCTCAACACCCAAAGCAAGAGCAGGAGCGCCGTCAGTCACAAGATTGATCCACAATAACTGGATAGCAATCACAGGCAAAGGCAAGCCAAACAAAATCGCAGTAAAAACAGTCAAAACCTCGCCCATATTGCTCGACAACAAATACTCAACAAACTTCTTGATATTATCAAAAATAGACCTGCCAATCTCAACAGCACTGACAATAGAAGCAAAATTATCATCAGCCAAAATCATATCACTCGCTTCCTTGGAAACATCAGTACCCGTAATACCCATTGCAATACCCAAATCAGCTTTTTTTAACGCCGGCGCATCATTAACACCATCACCAGTCATTGCAATGATATGTCCATTATCTTTTAACGCAGAAATAATCTTCAACTTATGCTCAGGATTAACACGCGCAAAGATACTGATTTCCTTAACTGCCTTTGACAAGCTTTCCATCTGCTCAAGCTTATCACCAGCAATGGCTTTTCCTTCAATACCAATATCACCAGCAATGGCCTTGGCAGTGCCAATATGATCTCCAGTAACCATAATAACATGAATACCCGCAGTCTTGCACTTGCTAATAGCATCCTTAACCTCTGCCCGCGGAGGATCAATCATCGCCTGCAAACCAACAAAAATCATCTCTTTCTCAATATTGCCACGAGCTTCAGCAGATTTCAGAGGCTTATATGCAAAGCCCAAAACACGCAATGCCTGAGAAGCAAATTTGTCATTAACAGACAAAATCCTTTCCTTATACGACTTGGACATCCTTTTTAATTGACCATCAACCAAAACCCTATCACATAACTTGATAACTTCCTCTGCCGCCCCTTTTGTATACGCGACTCTTTTATCATTAACTCGATGAACAGTAGTCATCATCTTGCGCTCAGACGTAAACTCAATCTCATCGGTTCTTTTTACCTTCTGACGCAAAGACTCAACATTAATACCTGCCTTCCTTGCACTTACCAACAAAGCCGCCTCAGTAGGATCGCCAATTACTTTCCACGAAGAATCTTCCCCCTTAATCACAGCATCATTATTCAACGCACCGGCTCTTAATAAAACCTCAAAATCTTTGGGAGATGAGGAAAACGTTCCCTCAGTAGAGTAACCGCTGCCTGTAACAGAAATAATCCGGTCATTAGCAAAAATTTTCTTAACAGTCATCTCATTATGAGTCAAAGTGCCTGTCTTATCAGAACAAATAACAGTACACGCACCAAGAGTTTCAACACTAGGTAGTTTTCTCATCAAAGAATCCTTGCGCGCCAAACACTGAATTCCCAAAGCCAAAGCAATAGTAACAACAGCAGGCAATCCCTCAGGAATCGCAGCAACAGCCAAGGCAATAGCCGACATAAGCATCTCAAACCACTCATTGCCATAAGCCAAACCAACCAAGAAAACAACAAAAGCAATAACAACAACCAAAATACCAAGAAAAATACTCAAATGCGATAACTGCTTTTGCAGAACAGTCGGAGGAGATTCAGTAGTCTGAATCATCTCAGCAATCTTTCCAATCTCCGTCTTCATACCAGTAGCAGTAACAACCACCCTAGCCCTTCCAGAAGTAACAACAGTGCCTGAAAAAACCATATTCATCCTATCAGCAACATTAACAAAATCAGAATACTTTTTCTCCTTTTTCTTAACAGGAGTAGACTCGCCGGTCAATGCCGCCTCCTGGGTCTGCAGGTTAGAAGACTCAATAATTCTTGCATCCGCAGGAACCTTGTCACCAGTATGAATCAAAACAATATCCCCCGGAACAATATCAGAAGCAGAAACTTCTTGTTCCTCGCCATCCCTTAACACCAAAGCTTTCAAAGAAACTAATTTTTTTAAATGTTCAATCGCCTTTTCTGCCTTATACTCCTGAACAAAACCAAGAACAGCATTCAAAATAATAATTGCACCAATCACAATTGCATCAACATATTTTGATAAAATAAATGAAACAACAACTGCCGCCAACAAAACCCAAACAATAGGCGACTTGAACTGCTCCAAAAAAATTATGAACGGATGAACCCCTTTTTCCTCCCTTATTTCATTAGGGCCGTATTTTTCCAAACGCAAAGAAACCTCATCCTGCGACAACCCCTTTACAGAAGTCTTTAAATCAATCAAAACCTCTTTTATGGACTTTTGGTAAAAAGGCTGCATAGGTATGCATACTATATAATAGGTATATAAATTTTGTTATGGTTGACTATTTTTTATGGGAAAAGTTTATATACATAAAAATCGAAAACATATCAAAAAAAGGTGAAATATGATAACTGCAAAGAATTTGATGAGTAAGAATTTTCTAAAAATAGACACAAATGACCATGTTTCCAAGCTTATCGGACATATGAAAAACAAAAATACAACCTTTGCACTGGTGTATCAGGGAAAAAAATACAAAGGAATGATAGACAAGAAATTTCTGCTAACATCCAGAGTAGACACAAGCCAGATGAAAGTAAACAATATACTCAAAAAACGCTCAAAAGCAAAAACATGCTTTTTCGTTCCAAAATTAAAATACGACACAACACTTGATGAGATATGCAAACTGCTTGCAACCACGCACGCAAATGCACTTCCGGTAATAGAAAAAAATGTTGTAAAAGGAATCGTGACTGTAAAAAAAGTTCTCCAAAAAATAAGAAAACAATATCAAGGACTTAGAGCAAAAGACATTCTCAGAAAAAGATTAACAAGCGCATTAGAAACAGAAAAAATCGGCAAAATCATAGAAAAGATGCATTTAAACAAAATAGACAAACTGCCAATTGTAAATCGGGCAGGAAAACTAATAGGAATAGCAACAATATCAGATATAATGAAATACTTCCACAGATGGCCAATCACAGCACAAAAACTACGAACAAAAGGAATAAAAAGAGTAAAATCGCCTGACAGAGACACAGGAGAAAAACAGGACATGCTAAAAACACCAGTAAGCAACATAATGATACCAGCACAAGTATGCGCAACCGCAGATCTTGAAACCTCAATGCCATTAATAATTGACATGATGACAAAAGAAAACACAAGCAGCGTAATAATACAAGAGAAAAAAAAGCCCATAGGGATAATAACACAAACAGACCTGCTTAAGGAATACGTAAAATGAATCTAAAAGTAGGAGAGCCCGCACCAGAAGGAAGAATCTATAAGTGCAGCAGATGCGGGCATATCAAAGCATTCCTGGAAGGAGAGCACGCAGTGCCCTGCGAAATCTGCGCAGCAGAAGGAAAACTTAATACATGGGCAAAAACAAGCAAAAGACTATTCACAATATCACACGACATAAACAAGGAATTTGAGAAAAAAAGAACAATATCCCAGAGAATCTCAGATACAATAACAAAATTCTGCGGAAGCATGATATTTGTATACCTGCACAGCATATGGTTCGCACTATGGATAATACTCAACATAGGAATGTTTGCGATATTTGGATTATTTGATCCCTTTCCATACGGATTGTTAACAATGATTGTTTCTTTGGAAGCAATATTACTATCCACATTCATCCTGATAAGCCAGAACAGACAATCTGCAAAAGCAGACCTAAGAGCAGAAATGGATTACAGAGTCAATCTAAAATCAGAAAAAGAAATAACAGAAATATTAGAAAGATTAAAAAACCTTGAACGAAAAATAAGCAGAACAAGGGTAAAGAAATAAAAATGCCTAAAAACATAGAAATAATACCAGTCATACTCGCACACACAAAAGCAGAACTAAAAGAAAAACTCAAAAGAGTTGAAAAAATAGCAAAAACAGTGCAGATAGATATTGAAGACGGCTCCTATGTCCCCCTGACAACAATACAAGCAGCACAATTCAGAAGAGTCGATATAAAACCACAACTAGAAATACACTTAATGGTCAAAAACCCGATAAAATACATAACAGAATATGGAAAATTAGGGGCAGACAGAATAATATTCCACTATGAAAGCTGTAAAGATGACAAAGAAGTTTCAAGACTAATCAAAATAATTAAATCAAAAAAAATAGAAGCAGGACTTGCAATCGGCCCAAAAAATCCAGTAAGCAAAATAAAGAAATTCCTTAATGAGACAGATTTCATCCAGGTAATGACAATCCACATAGGATATGCAGGACAAAAATTTCTTCCAAAACAATTAACAAAAGTAAAACAAATACGCAAGTGGAACAAAAAAATACCTATTTCTGTTGACGGCGGAGTACGGCCAGGAACTGCAAGAAAATGCGTAAAGGCAGGAGCAACAAGACTTTGCTCTGGAAGCTACCTCTGGAGTGCCGAAAATATTAAAAAGGCCTTTGCAGAACTTAAAAAAGATGCAAAAATATGACACTATAATTGTTGGATTAGGGCCTTCAGGACTGAGCGCGGCCATCTATACTGCAAGAGCAAAACTCCAAACACTTGTTCTAGGAAAAAAAGAAGAAAGTCAATTATGGCTTGCCCATGCAATAGAAAACTATTTTGGAGTAGAATCAATGCAGGGAAAAGACATGCTTGAACTGGGAATAAAACAAGCAGAAAGATTTAAAGCAAAAATCAAAGAAACAGAAGTAATAAACCTTAAACAAAAAGACAATCAATTCATAATCAAGACAGTAGACGGCGAAGAATTCACAGGAAAAACAATAATCCTGGCAACAGGAATGCCGATAAAATCATCAGGAATAAAAAACGAGGACAAATTCGCCGGCAGAGGAGTGCATTACTGCGTAGTGTGCGACGGATTCTTTTACAAGGATAAAAAAGTAGCAGTAATAGGAAATTCCAACTATGCAGCAGAACAGGCACTTGAACTGCTGACATTTACAAAAGACGTTACAATTATCTCAAACGGAAAAGAATTCAAGTTTGACCAAAAATACAAGGATGCCCTGGATAAAAACAAAATAAAACTAATGCCTGATAAAATAATCTCCTTTGAAGGCGACAAAAAAATGCAAAATCTAAAAACAAAAACAGCTGAACTGAACTTTGACGGAGTGTACATGGCAATCGGCTCGGCAGGAGCAGCAGACTTTGCAAGAAAATTCGGAATAGATACAAAAGGAAATATTATAGTCGCAGACCGGGAAGGAAAAACAAATGTTCCAGGAATCTACGCAGCAGGCACATGCACAGGAACAGTATCACAGGTCGCCTCAACAGTCGGGGACGGATGCATTGCAGGAATGAGCGTAATAAAAAAACTGAAAGAAAAAGAATTATATGTTGATTACGGCTGATAACTGCGGTATACAGCAATGATTATTAATTAAAAATTAAATTTCAGCAATCATTAACGGCTTAGAAGGATTAATACTCTCATCAGGATACTTTTCTAAAGTCATCATAATTTTATCAAAACGTATGTCCATATTAGTGCTTGTAAAATCCAATTGTCCAATTCCCTGAGGGAGAATCTTAAAACCTCCCAAATCAAAATACTCGTCCAATTTTGTATTAACCAGCCAGACATGATACATGTCGTTTCCGTAAGTCATGGGCAAGTTTTCACAAAAATAATACATATGAAACAAAGGAAACCTGTTTTTAGGCTGAAATAAATACTCTGCATAACAATTTCCTGACAAAGAATAATCCAAAGAACGCATATCAACAATTTCCTTATACCGAATAGTATTCTGTGCTACATCACCGGTGTAAGTGTTATCAACCATAAATACGAATAAAAAAATTCCCACAAACAACGCAGCGGCAAAATATTTTAAGTCCATCTTAAGTCAAAGTGTAACCATACATCTTGTCAGTCGCACCAAATTCTCTTTCATAGAAATAATCCCTCTTGGGAATCCTGCCCTGCAAAACAACAGGACCAGGAGTGGGATCATAATCAGGATAAGGCTCTTCAGTAATAAAAATATAATCAAACTCATCAATATATTGCGAAGTTCTCCAGTCTAATTCACCATTGCCAAAACCAATGGTCCGAAAAACACCCAAACTTAAAGCATACCCGGACTGTTCATCAAACAACCATCCCTCATATGCCAAGCCAGTTCTTGAACTGCTTCCCATATCTTTAACACTAAGCTGAACCTGTCCTTTTGGAAGCAAAGGACTTCTTGACGAAATAATTCTTGCACTTCCTCTAGGATAAAACGGATGCATTCCCCTCTCAAACATGGGCTCTTCAATAGGATTCAATGAAACAAAAGCATTAAGACGATAATAATTGATAACCCTTGGATCATAATGAGTTGAACGATATTGGCCGTATTTAACCGGCTGTTCAAGACTGGGACTATTCTCACTAAAAATGGCAGGAGTGCTGCTGGAAAAAATATTTTCAGTGCCGGCAAAAACAAAACCAACTAGCAAAAGCAAAGTCAATGGTATTAATAATGGTTTTAGTCTAGCCATTTTGACTTAAAAGGCAAATGAGACACATCTCTTGCCATTGTTCTTGTTTGAGGAATATCGCCCGCCATAACCGGCTTGCCAGGATGCAAGTCAGTATCTGGGAAAGGCTCAACAGTAATAACCAAAGTATCATAAATAAAAGCAGACATAGGAGCATCAAATTTAAGTTCATCAATACCTAAAATAGTGGGATTAATCATGCCAACAGACAAGGGATAACCAGTATCAATATCAACCAGCCAAACCTGATAAATATGTTCCTTATCCAAAGGAGGCAAATCCCTGACTCTCAAATAGATTCTAGTTCTTGCAGGATCATAACCCTTCACATCATCATAATCACTTATAATCCTTGCAGTTCCCTTGGATCTTGTAATAAAATTATTATGAAAAACCCACTCAGTATCTACTGGTTCTAACTCAACAACAACATCCTTAATAGAATAACCCCGCATTCTTGGATCTGTATTACTTATCTTGGAAGGATCTCTTCCTCTCCTGATAAAAGAATTCCATTCAAGATTAGAAGAAACAGAAGTTGAACTCTTTAAACCAAAACCGCCATATGCTCCTGCAGAAGTTGCCCCTTTTCTACCATAATTACCCAAAGGCCAGGAATGCTCTGTTCCCAAACCCTCATGCTCCTGATTAAAATAAATCAATCTCTGACCCACAGTATTATCAGGAATACCATACACTACCTGGGGAGTCAGCACTCTTGCATAAGCTATGGTTGTAAGAATAATGACTAAAGATAATAATATTACTATGAATCTGCTAAATCGCATTACTTCACCTCTTTACATGATTATATTATAGAAAGTATTTATAAACTTTGTGTTTTTTTGAAAAAGAATTAAAAAAATAAATTTAGTGTATCTTATAAGATACACTAACAGTTGCCCTGATTTTCAGTTCTTCAGGCTGAACCGGGGCAGGAGGAGCCATTTTTCCGCCCACTCCATCTTCTGCAACAGCCATCTCCATTGTTCTATAGATAGGCCCATAGTTAAACTCAGATTCCTTAATTCGTAAAACATCTCCCAATCTAACTCCTAAACCATCTGCAACTGCCTCTGCTTTATCTTTTGCATTTTGTGATGCCTGCTGTAACGCTTCTTTTTTAACATCCTTCTTTTTGTCCTCACTCAGGTCAAACTGAACATTTTCAATGCCGTCAGCACCAGCATCAACTGCTGCAGTAATAAAAGTTCCAACTTTATTCAAATCGTCAGTTGTAACCTTAACAGTGTGGTATAACCTATATCCCTTATCAACAGACTTTCTTTGAATAGGGTCCCATTCTGTCCACTGATGCAAATTATACTGATCAGTTTCAATATCCTCATTAGAAAGTCCTTTTTGCTTCAAGGCCAACTGAACATTATTCATAATCTCGGTGTTCTTATTCTGAGCTAATTCAGCTGTTTTTTCTTTTGTTTCCACTTTAATTCTGATAATTGCCTTGTCAGGCATAACACTTAATTCAGAATTGCCTGTAGCAGAAATCTGCGCAGGTTCTTCTCCACTTGCTGCATTTAATACTGGTTTAACAGCAACATAACCTAAAACTGCTAATACTAAAACTGCTGCCAAAACCATTCCAACAATAACATACGGGTTTGCATTTTTTGCCATGTTTATCATCTCCTATGATTGAATAATAGCTGTAAAGTATAGCATATATAAATACATTATTTTTATTTAAGGTTTTTTCCTAAGAATTATTTTTTCAAAACTCTACTCTTCTTAAAAAAATATACAGACAGAACTAAAAAAATAATTGCCACGACTATGAAAAAAGTCATTATATACGGGAGATAAGTTAATGTTTCAGGAGGAGTGGATACCGCGGCAATGTTTGAAGCTTCCATAACTGCAGAGTCGGTCATTGCTTTCATAGACTCAACTCCTGCCCGAGCTACTTCTGCTTCTTCAACTCCTCCACGTGCAGCAAGAGGTGCTGCTAACATGGCTTTGTCCACTGCTCTCCCGCCTAAGTACTTAGTGATTGTTACAACAGAACCAATTAAACTTATTATAAAAAAACTCAAGACAACCCATAATCTTTTCCTTTCTGGGTCTAAAATACATTTTGATTTCTCAGTTAATGAGTAGTATATCCATTTCCTGCCTTCCTCTTTTCTCTTAACCAAACCTGCCTGCTCCATTTCTTTCAAATGATCTTTAATAGTCGGAATAGACATATCCAGCACTACTGAGAGTTCTGACTGAGTATGATTTCTTTTTTCCAAGGTTTTCAGAATCTTAACTCTAGTTCCAGAAGCCAATGCTTTGAATGTTGAAGAATCCAAAGTTATTTTCTTTTCTTCCATTTTGGAGATTAAACTGTCTGATTATAAATAGTTGTTGCTTTGTTGAGGAAACTAACTAAACAAAAAACGTTTAACGAACAAGAGGTCATTCTACCTTGTAGGATTATACGAGAATACGAAAATCTCGATATTGGCTGGTGGGAGAACAAGGCAAAGCAAACCTCTTGTTCGAGAAGATTGAATTATCTGCAGAAAAATCAAAAATGAAATAAACTGAATTAAGACTCTCCACCGTTTCTTCCACCCCTTTTTAATCACTAACTTGACACAACTTACTTATAAACTTTTTCAAAATTACTAAAAAATAGAAAGGTTTAAATACTACTAGTATACTAAATGCTATACTAAATAGGTAAAAAGAGGCGATATAATGGAAAAACGATTACCCTTACTAGTACTTGCAATAATTGCAGTTGTATCAATAATCGGATTTGCAAAACTATTGAACACATCCACCACAGGACAGTATCAATACGCCGGCGGAAGCATACAATACGAAACAAGCGATGTATGCACACAAGTAAACTGCGCAATGGGAGATGCAAGACTAATAAGAATAGACAGCAGTGATATAGCACCGCAATTCATGATAGCACAATGCGAATGCCCTGAAAATCCAGGAGTGCTCTACCCTGCAAAATTTATCAAACCAATAATAAGCTACGGATACTAAGATGAAAAATTTACAATTGATAGTATTAAGTTCACTGGTATTACTAGGAATATTTGGAACAGCAATAGTAATGCAAACACAAAAAACAGGACAACTAACCTATGAAAAATTTGAAAGACCACCAGTATTCTCAAAAGTGCTTACAAAAGACAAATGCGAAACAATACCTGCAGATACTTCATTACCAACAACAGAATGCATAGACAAAGGAAGATGGATATGCACTGCAATGTATCCAATGACTCCTGGCGGAGCAGAAAACTACTGCTCACAAGTCTGCATGAACAGAATAATCGCGGAGTGTGAACAATGAAATACCACATGCCCTTATTACTGCTGGCAATAATAGCAGTAATATCAATAATAGGACTAGTACAATTATTAGGAATTGAAAACGCCGGAATGGTTTCAAAAACACAAAAAATGCCCTATCAAGGATACAACACAGTAACAACAGAAACAGCATGCAAGGCAATACATTGCAGAGTAGGATTTGGATATCCCATAGGAGTTGATGAAAGAGGCCACATAATATGCGCGTGCAGGGAACACCCTGACTGGATGAATGAAATGGGGCAATACAGAGTAACGCCCTTCAGAAATTATTAAACGGAGAATAAAATGGAAACCAAACACGTAATGCTAGGATTTGTATTATTAATCGCTTTATCAGCAACACTAACAATGCTGGAAGCAAGAAAAACAGGACAAGCAACACACCAACAACTGATACACCGAGATTACATGATTCGCAGACCAACATTTGATCCATGCAGTTCTGTAAAATGCATAATGAATACAAACGCAATTCAAATCGGCGAAGACCTTGCAGGAAATACAATCTGCGAATGCCCTGACGGAGAACAATACATAGTAGACACGCGGAGGAGATATTAAAATTCCAAAAATAGTTGGAATTTTCAAATTTCAAAAAGAGACCGGAAACAAAT
Source organism: Candidatus Woesearchaeota archaeon (assembly GCA_014729195.1). GTDB lineage: Archaea > Nanobdellota > Nanobdellia > Woesearchaeales > ARS49 > WJKI01. The sequence goes on along the minus strand of WJKI01000054.1, from coordinate 10,510 downwards.
GAAAAACATTCGACTATCAATGATAATACTGGATGTAGTGGCAATAATAGCAATCCTGGGAGTAATTCTATTAGCAGACGTGGCAGAACAAAGAGAAATAGCCAAAATGAAAGCAGGACAAACCACTTTTTCTATTAATAAAGTAGTGCAAACATACGAAGACAGGGACAACTCATGCAAAAAAGTATTCTGCCCAAACACAGACCCTGCAGAAATGACAGGATGGGACAGAGAAAAAGATTTAGTGATATGCCAATGCGGAGACGGTGAAGTGTTTTATACTCCGCGAGTGTGAAGTTTTATAAACAATAAAAACATCCTCTAATTCTATGAATTTAAATCAAACAGACATCCCTTCTGAAATAAAAGAAGTTTTAACTAAAGAAGGAATTAATGAACTTCGCCCTGCACAGGAAAAAGCGATTAAAGCAGGAGTTTTAGACGGTCGAAATATATTAGTTTGCACACCAACAGCTTCTGGAAAAACATTAATTGCAGAATTAGTCGGAGGAAAGAATATTATTACAGGCAAAGGCAAAATTATCTATATTGTTCCGTTGGTTGCTCTTGCAAATGAAAAACACAAAGAATTCAAAAGAAAATACGGGCGCTTGTTTAAGATTGCATTATCTGTCGGAGATTTTGATTCTTCAGATTCATACTTAATTGATTATGACTTTATCATCTGCACTGCCGAGAAACTGGATTCTTTAATCCGCCACCACGCACCGTGGCTCAAATATGTTTCAACAGTAATAATAGATGAAATACATTTATTGAATGATGTTTCCCGCGGACCAACCCTTGAAATATTGATTACAGTGATGAAACAAATACTCGAGAATGTTCAAATAATTGGATTGTCAGCCACCATAGGTAATCCATTAGAACTTGCAACATGGCTGGACGCAGTATTAATCCAGGATGACTGGAGACCTGTTCCTCTGAAAAAAGGAGTATATCACCAGGGAGAAATAGAATTTAATGAGTCCTGAGATACTCTCCAACAAATTCCTTGACAATTTCAGCACATTCTTTTTCTAATGTTTGTCTTTTTTGCAAAAACTCAGAAATATTTTCTGCAGAAGAATCGGGAGTGACTGCCAAAAAAGGATCGCCTAAAACCAAATCATAATACGCTTGAGGAATGCTTCCTGTAAAAAAATACATTATTTCAGCCAAACGCTCATACTCCGGAATCTCCTCACTGGGCTGTAAATACACTCTTAACATTCTATAAATTTTCCTCAGTAATCTTGATATGATCTTCCTCTGCATTGATTAAAGCTTCAAAAATATCCTTGACTCTCTGCTCTTTTGCTTCCTCTAAAAATTTCTTGTAATGCTTGACAGCATCCTCCTCCAATTCCTTGGTCCTCTCCAAAGATTCTTTTCTATCCTCTGTACACAATTCTTTTTGAAAAGGAATTTCACAACCCGGATCTTTCCCAATTAGCTTGCCAACCAACTCAGCATGCTCTAACTCAACTTTTGACAATGCTTTCATCATACCAACTATAAATTCATCTTTTGATTTTTTCCTCATACAATGATAAATCCTTGCTGCCTTAACTTCTAAATCGTATGTAAACTCCAGATTTTTTCTTGACACTTCAGACAACTCCAGAACTTCCGGCTCCTTGTATTCCTTAGCATCAACCAACCATTTAATCGGAGCTCCGCAAAAAGGACAATGAGTAGACTTATTATTTGCAACAAAAGCCTCACCACATATTTTACATCTAAAAACCTGAACCATTATATCACCTGTAAACAAGAAAGAGTGTCTTATATAAAAATGTTTAGAATTTTAAACATTAGAGAAGAAAGAAAAGAAAAAAAAAGAAAAAAAAATTCTGCGTCCCAAAAAGCATAGCTTTTTGAGGACATCGAGCAAGCTCTCTGGGAAAAAAAGTTTACTTAAAAAGTAAACTTCTCAGCTAATTTACCAGTGATTGGCAAAGGCTTCTGCTTTCCTGTTAACGCATTAATCATTCCAATAATTGCCAATACCAAGCCAAAAATCCACCACACAGTTAAAACTGCCCAGCCAATAATTGGTATGAACAACAAAATAATATAACCTGCGATATATACTATAAACAAAGCCAATGACTGTTTTGCATGATACATTGCAAACCTGTCGTTTTTCTTCAGAGCAAAAACAAGAATAAATCCGATTATGCTCAACAAATAAGCCAAGAAAGCCCAAATCTGGCTCTCATTAATTCCTTTTTTAGCCATAAATATATCACCCCAATTTTAATATAGAGAAAAGTAACTAATTGGTATATAAACTTTTTGAAAAATAACGTTTTTCTATGTTTCTACAAACCAATAGAAGCCAACAGTTTTTCTTTATTGAATTTTTCTAAATCGTCATACTCTTGACCAGTTCCGATGTAAAGAATAGGTTTCTTTGTTACGTATGAAACTGAAATAGCTGCCCCGCCTTTTTCATCAATATCTGCTTTTGAAAGAATTATTCCGTCTAAGTTTACAGCTTCATTGAACTTCTGCGCCTGTTCTGTACAGTCATTGCCTGTTATACTTTCTCCGACAAAAACAATCATGTCCGGCTTTGAAATACGAACAATCTTTTTCATTTCTTCAACCAAATTAGAATCAGAATGCAGTCTTCCTGCAGTGTCTATAAGAACAACATCCTTGTTCTTGGATTCTGCATGCTTGACTGCATCAAAAGCAACAGCTGCTGCATCAGAACCATAATCGTGTTTTATTAACTTAACACCCAAATTATCCGCGTGAAGCTGTAATTGATCAATTGCCGCTGCCCGAAAAGTGTCTGCTGCAGCAAGAATCACAGAAAAATTGTTCTTTTTCAACAAATGAGCGACTTTGGCAATTGTAGTTGTCTTTCCAGAACCATTAATTCCAACAAAACAAATGACAAAAGGCTTTTTAGTTTTTACTTTTTCCAATAAATCTACTTGTTCAACATCAAACAATTCTGAAATAGATTTCTTCAATGAATAAACAACTGTTTCCTGAATTTTCCCTCTTGGAATTGGGTTTTCAGTAAGGTCTTTTTTCAGGTCATTTTTTATTTTTTCAATAACTTCCACAGCAACATTATTTTCCAGCAAAGCCAATTCCAATTCCCAGAACAACTCATCAAACTTTTTTTCAGACAACGTGGTTGTAGTGACTTTTTCTGTAAATTTGGAAGTAACTCTTTTGAAAAATCCTTTCTTCTTTTCAGGTTCTTCAGGAGTTTTTTCTTTTATTTCAGGTTTGGGTTCTTCTTTAGGAACTTTATGTTTCTTTTCTTCAAGTTTTGGTTGTTCTTCTACTGGTTCTGGTTTTTCTTCAGGAATTTCTTTTTTTTCTTCAACTTCAGATTCTTTTTTGACTTCCTCTTTCTTCTCTACAACTCTCTCTTCTTTTTTTTCTTCAACAACCTCCTTTTTCTCTTCTTTTTCCTTAGATTCTTCTTTTGGCTCTTCCTTGATTTCTTTCTTTTTTTCCTCTTCTGGAGCTCCTTCTTTTACTTCTTTTTCCTTGACTTCTTCTTTCTTTACTTCAACTTTTTCTTCTTTTGGTTTTTCTTCTTTAACCTCTTCTTTTTTCTCTTCTGGAGCTTCCTCTTTAACTTCTTCCTCTACATCCTTGGAAAACTTATTCAAAGCTCCCTTAAGTTTATTCTTGAGAAAACCAAACATTATGACACCTTTATGCGGACATTTTCTGAACTTCTGCCTGCACTTTCTCAGCTTCAGCAGTAATCTTGGAATATTGCGAGGTCAAATCTTCATTTAATTTATTCAACTCTAAAATCTGTCTATCGAGCAAAGCCTTTGTTTCCTGAACATTTTTTTCAACAATAGTATTACTACCAACATTCACCTTTAATTTCTTATTATCTTTTATTTCTGCCCGGACAAAAATACCAGAACTCAAAGGAACCAGCATCTCCTTGCCAATTTCTGTTTTTGCAATATCATCCAAAGCCAATAAAATAGTCTGAATCTCTGCGGATTGATTTTGAATCGTTTCAAGCTGCTTCTGCAACTGCTGCAACTGCTGATTAAACATCTGCAATTGCATGTACTTCTGCTGCAATTCCTGCGCTTTCTTAGTATCTTCTTCTTTCTTGGCCATAAATAACTCCAATAATAGCTCACTTAAAAAGCTTATTGTTCTTCAACCGCCCCTTTTTCCTGATTTGGAATAGTAATATCAAAATCACTAAAATGCTCTTCCTGAAACAAATCCACTTTATTCTCATTACTCAAATGCAATAAAGGAATAAAAGTATACACCTTATCCTCCTTCTTCTTTGACTGCACCAACTCTGAAAACTTCAATTTTTTCTGCTTTTTATTAAAAAAGAAAAACTTGATCTTATCATACAAACCAGCAATTGCGGCAGTAATATCAAATTTTCTCTCAGGCAACTTGGCATCACCAACAGCATTCCATTCATTAAAAACTCTCCTTTTCTTGACTTCCAGCGCCTTTTCCAAAGCCTGAACCAAATCATAAACTGAAACCTTTCTTTTCCTTGGCAAAGGAGTTCTTGGGTTTAATTCAAAATATTCAGTCATTCCCTGAGCTTCTCCTCTTTTTAACTCACTTTCCAGCTCATCATAAAACTCATCCTCATCAACTTCAGTAGAGGACAACAACCTGTCAAACTCACTCAAATCCTCACCAACCAATCTCTTGGACTTAATCCTTAACAAAATCGCAGCAGCCAACAAAACCTTGCCGCTGACCTTTAAATCATTTTCTTTTAATTCCTTTATACGCTCAACATATTTTTTAGACAATAAAGAAACATTAACATTCCAGGGATCCATGCCCTCCTGCTTAACCAAATCATAAATAATAGACTTCCAACTAATCTCATTCTCATTAACAAGTATCTGAAAAATCTTATCTTCCATACAAACAAAATATACTTTAAGTATATATAAAAGTATTGCCCGGAAACGAGCGCAAACCTTTTAAAACCCTCTATATTAACCATTCTTCAAGGGCCCGTGGTCTAGTGGTTATGACATCACCCTTACAAGGCAGCGCAAAATCAAAGATTTTGCTGGTCTTACAAAGACGCTGTCTTTGAAAGGTGAGAATCGGCGGTTCGAATCCGCCCGGGCCCATCCATATTTGAGGTAAATAATGGAATACACAGAAAAATTCAAAGAAAAATATACAGAAAAAGCAAAAAAATACAATTTGCCGGCATTTGAAGAAATAAATTCAGATTTATTCCTGAATGACTTTTTAAATGACAGAAAATACGTGCCAGAAAACATTCTTGGTTTTGTAAGAGTCAAACTTGTGGAATTACTGGGAAGCTGGATTAATTTCCTGCACAGCTTCATAATGCCAAACCCTCAATCAGCTATTTTGATGAAAGATTATGAAGCCACAAACGAAGATGACAAGAAAAAAATTATTAAGATGATTCAGGACATAATGATATCCCAAAGAGAAACAATCCTAATCGGTCTGGAAAAAGACGAGAAAAAAGACGCAGAATTCCTGAAGAAATACTATAAACTATGGAATGATATTAAGCCAAAATTAGCTGAAATCACCCAAAGAAACATAGACAACTGGAAAAAAGGAGAGCCAGAAGAAGTGGCTGAAAAACTGGGAAGATAACTTAATTGCGCCAGTGGTTGAGTGGTACAATAGACCCCTGCCACGGGTCTGGCCCGAGTTCGATTCTCGGCTGGCGCATCTTTTTAATACAAAAACTTTTAAAAGCAGAATCAAATTCTAATATACATCTGGGCCCGTAGCTCAGCCTGGTTAGAGCGCTGGTCTTATATGGCGGTGTTTTAAACAAAAACAGTCTAGGCGAGCCAGAGGTCCTGGGTTCAAATTGACTAAAAGGCACACTCCCTTTGGTCGTGAAAGTCCCAGCGGGCCCATTTTTTTCTTTAAATAAACCATAAATAATATAAACCCTCAGCGTATAATATAGTCGAGTGGGAGATATGGATACATACGTAGCCGCGATATTAACAGATATACATGGAAAAATCAAAGAAATGCATAGAATATTCCATCATATGAAGAACTTACCCGGACAAGTAAAAGACATGTTTTTTCTTGGTGACGCAATTGGATACGGTCCAGATCAATTAAAATGTTTTGACATATTAAGAAGATACTCTGAAACCTTTTTACCAGGCAATCATGAATACATGCTTAAACTGCTTTTAGCATATCCAAAAAAACGAAAAGAATTGCTTAATGCAGGAGTTGATGAAAGAGCAGTACAAACAATAGAAACAACAATAAATCAATTAATCGGCAAAACCACACTCTCTGCAGGACGAACAAAAATAAACCTGCCTGCAGAATCTTATGAAAACCTACAAAAAGAAAATTATCCTGCAATTCTGGCAGAAGAACTGCTGACAAAAATAATCCCAGAAATAAATGTGGCTTCTCCAGAAATAAGCTGGCTAAAAAAGCAAATTCCTGAAGACAAAATGCAACAAATCGGATTAGAATACACAGTTAAATTATTCGCAAAACATCCTGCCTGTCTTGAAGAATACCGGACAAGAATGAAAAGAAGGGAAAGAGCTGTGGACATTTTTAACTTTTTAGATGAAATAAACAAAGAAAAAACAATGCGACTAGTAAACGCAATATTTGTACACGACGATCCTCTACAGCCCGGAAGCCAGAAATATCTTGTTGATGACGAAACAGCAAAAAAACTCCATATTGAACCTTCAAACAGAGTGATCCTAAGCAGAATAAACAAAAAGAATTTTCCCGGAATTGAATATATCTTTGTAGGCCATTCACATATTCCGGCAAGAATAGTTGACATCAATGGAATAAACATAGTTTACTGCGGGGGAACAGACCCCCGAGGCAATCCAAAAAAAAACAGTTATGTATTAGCACAAATCAAACAAGCAAAAGTAAGCAAGGTTGTACCCGTACTTGTATCCTAAAAAAATGAGACAACAACAAATACATGAGGAAGAAGAATTTCCATTAGCAGGAAAAACCTTTGCCGGCATATACCATGTGCTGGAATTAATCGGAGGAGGAGGAATGTGCCAAGTATACAAAGCAAAAATAGACATTCATCAATTAAAAGCAAAAGAAATAATCCAAGGAAATCTTCCCTTAACCGCGCTTGCACTATCACATTCTGAGCTAGAATTAGAACCAGAACATTCCGGACCGATAACTAAACCAGAACAAATAGAAAAAATACATGAAAGAGCAGAAATGCTAAGTTCCGGACTAGAAAGCATAATTCAGCAACAAAAAACAAAAAGACCCGACAGATCCCGAGACTCATCCAGAATAATGCATCAAAAAATGCTGCAAACTGCAGATGCAGATTTCAGAGCAACAGGAAACATAGTCGCATTAAAAGTTCTAAGAAAATCATCAAGAGCAAACGAAGTTCTTGCTAAACGATTTATTACCGAAGCACATGCCTGCAGACGCTTTAAAGACAAAAATATAATAAAAAGCATAGACGATGGAAAAAACACAATAACACTAGATTCAGGGGAACAAGAAGAAATACATTATTTTGCAATGGAATACGTAGACGCATATGATTTTAATCAACATAACGAAAAAAACCCTCTACCTGTACCCCTCGCCACAGAAATTCTAAAAGGAGTTTCAAGCGGACTAAACTATCTCCATTCAAAAGGACATATTCACCGAGATGTTAAAGACAGTAATATTCTAATAGACAAGCAATCAGTATTAGACTTTTTGGCCGGAAAAACAAACCAATTAGATGTCAGATTAACAGATCTGGGCCTGGCTAAAGTTCACCAACCAATTCAAAAAAAATCCAGTTCTGCAGACCAATCAATAAAATGGATAACAAAAGTAACAAGAGACGGACAAATACTCGGAACTCCGCCATACATGAGTCCAGAACAAATAGATTCGCCATCAGAAGTAGGCAGTGCCTCTGATATATGGTCACTCTCTGCAACAATGTATGAGTTATTGACCGGCCATATCCCCTTCGGAGATAATTGTTCTGAATCCTTTGCAATACTCTCTGAAATAAAATCCATGAACAAACCCCCAAAGAATATACGCTTTTACAATTCTAAAATATCACAAACAATAGAAGATTTGATAATGATGAATTTTGTGCGTATAAGAGCCCTGACCAAAAAAATCAAAACAGTTAGTGACGAAGGTAAAGAAGAATGGTTAGACGGCGACGTAATAACAAATGACGAAGGAAAAGTCTTATACGAAGAAAATAACAGACTCACTGCACAAGAAATTATACTAGCAATGCGCGATTATCAAAACAAAGAAAAAAGATATTTCCAAACACTAGACTCTCTTGAAAGACAACCAGTGAATGAAAACAATGAATACGGCGCAGAAACAGTAAAGAAAAGAATATCCACCCTTGAAAAAGCAATATTTGAAGAAGAAAATTACATTAGAAAATCATACCTAGAAAAAATGCTTGCTTACGAAAAACGACTTCCAATATATCGCGCGCCAGAACCAACACCCCAACCAAAAAAATCCGGCAAAATCAAAAAAGCAGTACTATACGCACTGGGCGGACTTGCGCTAATCGGTTCTGTATTTGGCGGAATACAACTTAACAAACATCTTGAAAGAGTAGGAACCTATAAAGAAATTCGCGCAGACATCCAAGAAACTGGAGCAAGACTCATAGAAGAAGGAAAACTGGAAGAAGCAAAAAAAATATTAGAAGAAAGCCAAGTAGAAACAAAAAGACTGCCAAAAGATTACCGGGATACACAAGAAATAATAGACACTTTTGAAAATAAATTAACATATGCACAAAACAAAAGAGCATATACTACTGCAGAACAATTAGTGCAAGATGCAGAAAAAAGTCTGAAACAAAGACAATTATCAGAATCACAAACAAAAACCGCAGAAGCAGAAAAACAACTGAATAAAATAACCAACGGAGATTTTTCTGAAGAAAGAGCAAAATTAACAGAAAGATTAAATTCCCTGCAGGAAATTCTTTCTGCAAAAGAAGGGGCAATATCTCAATACGAATTTATTGAAAAAGAACACGCAAGATTACAAAAAACATATGAAACACTATTGCAGGACACAGAAGACGGCGCACCATTCCCAGAACCAGAAAAAATAAAACAAATATTAACAGATCTCGAAAGAAAAAAACTGGCTCTCGGAGACATCAGAGATGATTTTATTGAAAAAGAAAAACCAGTAAAAGAATACACTGATTTAGAAACAAAATTGAACAAATTAGAACAAACAACAAACTCTTTAGGATTTAAAATTGCACAAAAGCAAATAAAACAATTACAACAAAAAATAACACAACTACCGCAAGAATACACCGGAGAAAATCCCGATGAAGCAGAAAAACAAACAAAGAATCTTCTCAATTCAGTAGAAACAATGCTGAAAACCATTACTGAAAAAGATACAAATACACTCTTTCCAAAAATAGATCAAGCAAAACAGGAAATAAAATATTACACAAACCTAAAAAACAAAGCAAAAGAAGAAAACCAAACAGCAAAAGAAATACTCGAACTGGAAACAGCAACAAGAAACCCCGAACAACATATATACGTAAGAAACGGAATAACCTCTGAAACAATAACAAAATACAAAAACAAAACAGAAAAATACCTTCAAGGAAAAAACATGAGAACAGACACATACGTACAAATAATGCTGCAAGACCTAAAAGAAAAAATACCAGAACACCAAGAAAAAATACAAACAATTCTTGAAAAAGCAGAACCCTTGTTTAAAACAAGCTGGAAAATACAACAACTAGAATCAGAACTTGACCAAAATCCCGAAAACACAGAAATACAAGAAAAAATACAAGCAACCAAAGAAAAATTTACCCAAACGGCACAAACAATACAACAACAATTCACAGAACTAAACACAACAATAACAGACTATGTGCAAAGCGGGGCAAAAGTTCCAAATCCATATGATTTTATCGCCCTTGGCGACAATTATTTCGACAGAAAAGACAAAGAAAGAGCATTAAATGCTTACAGATCTGGATTACTCCTATTTAAAATGGGCTTTCCAGGAGACAATGAAACACTAAAAACCACACTAAAACGAGTAAAACAATTACGAAACTAGAGCAAGTTTTAAAAAGCGATAGACTTTTTTCTTCTATTACACCGTTGTTGTAGCCCGGTAAACTTTTTAAAAAAGTCCGCGAAAAACAAGGTTTTTCGGGACTCAGAAAAATGCTCACATTTTTCGTGAGTTTAATCAAAAAGGCCTACGACAACAGCGCAAGATGCCTCGTTTCACTCGACATCTTTATGCCCCGTTGGTGTAGTCCGGTCAATCATCGCGCACTTTCGATGCGTGGACGGGGGTTCAAATCCCCCACGGGGCATATATTACAAAACTTTATAAACAAGCAACAAACACTAAATATAAAATGAAAAGAAGTTCAGATAAAGAAAATCAAAGATTTTCTAATCTCGAACTTCCCCGAGTGTAAAAGAATGAAAAGAAG
>WJKI01000053.1 GCA_014729195.1 Candidatus Woesearchaeota archaeon | reverse complement strand
TTTTGAAAATCCCCAGATTGAAATTTCAGAAGTTGAAAATCCTAATCTCGACGCCCAGATTGTTGCTGAAAGGATTGCATCGACTTTGGAAAGGTTCGGTTTGCAAAAATTCAAGGGAATTGGCCATAAAACATTAAATGATGTTATGAACTCTGGTGCAATGGGGATTGAAATTGTTATTTCAGGTAAAATTCCTAGTTCCAGGGCAAAGTCTTGGCGTTTTTATCGGGGTTATTTGAAAAAATCAGGGGATATTGCTTTGAGCGATGTCAGGACCGCGCATGCTACTGCCTTGATAAAAACAGGTAGTGTTGGGATTAAAGTGAGTATAATGCCGGGCGATATCAAGCTGCCGGATAACATCAAAATTAGCAAAGAGATAATTACGGAAGAGGGAGAAGTTAAAGAATGAAATTTAATGATCTTAAATCAATGCCTGAAGCAGAATTAAAAGAAAAATTGGCTCAACTTAAGCTTGAATTAAGCAAGGAAAGAGCGCAAATTGCGACAGGCACTGTTCCAAAAAATCCTGGCAAGGTAAAAGTTACCAGGAAGACGATAGCAAGAATTGAAACTCTTCTTGCTATGGAGGATAAAAAAGCATGACCGTTTGTATTAAGTGCGGTTTGCCCAAGGACTTATGTGTTTGTGAGAGCATAGCTAAAGAGACTCAGACCATTACCGTGGAAACTGAGAAAAAAAAATTTGGCAAGATTTACACTGTGATTTCGGGTTTTGACGAGAAGGAAATCGCATTGGATGAACTTGCAAAAAAACTTAAGGCAAAGTTTGCTTGCGGCGGAACAGCCAAGAAAGGCAAGATTGCGTTGCAGGGAAACCATAAGCAAAAGGTCAGGGAATTCCTGATCAGTATTGGCTTTGCTCCTGAAACAATTATGGTTAAGTAAAATGAAATCGCTTTCAGGCGTGGTCCGTGAGGACTGGATTGGCAGAGAGGTGAAGATTATAGGTGCCGGGAATAAAGCATATCTTGGCATTGTGGGCCGAGTTGTTGATGAAACAAAGCACTTCCTTATCATAAAGACGCCTGAGAAGGTATTGAAGATGATGAAAAAAGGAAGTATTTTCGAACTTTCATGGAATGATCAAAAAGTCAGGGTCAAAGGAGATGACATTGAAGTCGCTCCTGAAGAACGATTAAAATTAAAGGTGTAAACAAATGGCAGAAAAATGTAATGACTTTCATTGTCCGGTTCATGGTAGCTTGCACTTTCGTGGCAGGTCATTTACTGGTACTGTTCTTAGTACTAAAATGCAGAAGACAGCAATTGTTCAGTGGGAGTCCAGAGGACTTTTGCCCAAGTTTGAGCGTTATGAAAAAAGAAAATCAAAGGTTAAAGCACATAATCCTGCTTGTTTGGGTGTTAAAAAAGGAGATATTGTTGAGATAAAGGAATGCCGACCTTTGAGCAAGACTAAGCATTTTATTATTATCAAGAAGATTGGCGAGGATATCTTGTTTGAGGAAAAACAGGAATTATTGGAAGCTGGAAAAACAAGATCAAAGAAAAAAGAATCTAAAGAAGAAGTAGCTAAGGAGGAGTCAGAAGAAAATGAAAGCGATTAATGCGTCACGAACAAGGCCGTTACCACACATGGCCAAAATGGCTGTTTGTGATAATTCTGGCGCTCGTGTTTTGAAAGTTATAAGTGTTATTGGTCATAAGACACGGAAAGGAAGGGCTTCAGCAGCTGGTGTCGGTGATAAGATTATGGCTTCTGTTATTTCAGGAAAGCCGGATATCAGAAAACAGGTTGTTGCTGCAATTATTGTTAGGCAGAAGAAAGAATATAAAAGACCTGATGGAATGAGAGTTAAATTTGAAGACAATGCTGCGGTTGTTATCAAGGATGATTTAGGTAATCCCAAAGGAACCATGATTAAAGGTCCTATTGCTAAGGAGGCTGCAACTCGTTGGCCGAACGTGGCTAAGATTGCGAATATTATTGTTTAAAATGAAAAAAATAAGTAAAACATGGAAAGCAAGCAAAAGTCCTCGAAAACAGAGGAAATTTCTATTTAATGCGCCATTGCATTTGAAAAATAAGATGGTTTGCAGTCACTTGTCTGAGGAATTAAGAAAAAAATATAATACGCGCGGAATAAGAGTTAGAACTGGTGATAAGGTTAAGGTTCTGAGGGGCCAGTTTAAGGGAAAAACTGGAAAGGTTGAAAAGATTAACACTCTAAAAGCAAAAGCGTATGTTACGGGCATTGAAGTTGTGAAACGGGATGGAAGCAAGGCTTTGTATCCGATTCATTCATCCAATTTGTTAATTACTGATCTTAACTTGAGTGACAAGAAAAGAATCGAGGTTAAAAAATGAGTAAGTTACATTTAAAGAGAATTATTACACCAAGAACATGGTTTTTGCCTAGAAAACAGACTAAGTTTATTACAAGGCCAAATAGCGGTCCACATTCTTTTAAGTTTAGTTTTCCTATGTCTTTTTTCCTGAAAAAAACAGGTTTTGCTTCTACAACTAATGAAGCAAAGAAAATTTTGAATGTCAAGACTGTTTTTGTGGATGGAAAAAGAATAAAGGATGCTAAATTTCCTGTTGGTTTGATGGATTCTGTTAATATTAAGGATGCCAAGGGTTTTTTCAGGGTTGTGTTGGATGAAAAGGGCCGTTTAAAGATTTTATCAATTCCTGAAGCTGAAACCAAGATTAAGATTTGTAAGGTTAACAATAAGACTATGATTAAAAATAAGAAAATACAAATTAATCTATTTGATGGAAAGAATGTTTTAACTGAAGATGCTTCTATTAAAACAGGCGATTCTGTTGTTCTTGAACTGCCTTCTTTGAAGATCAAGAATGTGCTAAAGTTTGAGAAAGGCGCTTCTGTTTTGATGATTGGAGGAAGGCATATGGGTAGTTTTGGTGTTATTGAAAAAATTGAAAATAAAAAATTGATTGTCAAGTCAGGGCAGGATACTTTTGATACTGAAAAGCGTTTTGTTTTTGTTATTGGTAAGGAGGTTGTTCAGCTGAAATGAATCCTATGAAAAAAGTGAGGATTGAGAAGATCACTTTAAATGTGGGTGCTGGCAAGGATACCTCTAAATTAGACAAGGGTGTTTTGCTTATCAAGAGCATTACTGGTATTGAGCCTGTTAAGACTGTTACCAAAAAAAGGATTCCAAGTTGGGGATTAAGACCTGGTTTGCCTATTGGTGCCAAGCTTACTTTAAGAAAACAAAAAGCAGAAAAAATATTGAAAAAATTGCTGGAAGCAAAGGAAAATGTGCTGAAAGAATCGCAGTTTGATTCTGGCGGAAATATTTCTTTTGGTATTCACGAGTATATCGATATTCCCGGTGTTGCGTATAATCCGGAGATTGGTATTATGGGTTTAGAGGTTTGTGTTACTCTGGAAAAGCCCGGTTTTCGAATTAAAAGAAGGATGCTTGAGAAAAAGAAGATACCTAGGAAACATGTTGTTTCCAAAGAAGAAGCTTTAAATTTCATGAAAGATGAGTTTAATGTAAAAATAATGGAGGAAGGTGCTTAAATATGACAGTTGGTGATTGGCGCAAGACGTTTAAGCAATTAAAAGTCAGGCCTGCTAAGCTAAAGAAGTATATGAAGCATAATGCTCCTAAAAAAAGGACTTGCGGCAGGACTACTAAACGATGCGAGTCTTGCGGTCGTTTTGATGGAATGATTAGCAAGTACGGATTGGGATTATGCAGAATCTGTTTCAGGGAAATGGCTCCTAAGATAGGTTTTAAGAAATATAGTTAGGTGAAAACAAAAATGATGAATGACCCGTTAGCAGTTGCATTGTCCGCGGTTAATAATTATGATCGCGGCGGTAAGAAAATGATAGTTGTTAATCCTAGTTCAAAAGTTATTGAAAAGATATTAAATATTCTTAATGAGCAGGGTTTTGTTGGTTCTTTTGAAAAGGTTTCAGGTGAAAAAGGCGGATTTTTAAAATTGAATTTGCTCGGCAAGATTAACAAATGTGGGGTTATAAAACCGCGGTTTTCTGTTAAAGTGGATGATTTCAAGAAATTTGAAAAAAGGTATTTGCCTGCTAAGGGTATTGGCTTATTGATTATATCAACTAATCAGGGTCTTATGACTCATTATGAGGCGTTTGAAAAGAATGTTGGAGGTCGCTTGATAGCGTATTGTTACTAAGATGAAGCAGGATATTGTTAAGAAAATTGAGGTTCCTGAGGGAGTTACAGTGACGGTTAATGAGCGGGTTATTGTAAAAGGTCCTAAAGGGGAGATTAAGAAAAGAATGTTTCATCCTTTTATTAATATAAAACAGGAAGGTGATGAGGTTATTTTGGAATCAAAGAATGCAACCAAGCGTGAGAAAAAGCTTGTTTTTACTTATGAGGCCCATTTAAAGAACATGATTAGAGGGGTTGTTGAACCTTGGGTTTACAAGATGAAGATTTGCACAGGTCATTTTCCCATGAATGTTGCAATGCAGGGAAATAAATTAGTTGTCAAGAATTTTCTTGGAGAGAAAGTTCCGCGTGTTTTGAATATTAAGGAAGGGGTTAAGGTTAATGTGCAGGATAAGGATGTTACAGTGGAAAGTGTTGATAAGGAATTAGCAGGTAATGTTGCTTCAGATATTGAATTTTTGTTGAATATCCGCGGAAGGGATTTGAGAAAATTTCAGGATGGTATTTATATCGTTAGTAAAGCTGGCAAGGAAGTGGCAAAATGAGTGAATCTGCTTTGAAGATTAGAAAAAAACTGAGGAAAAAAAGGCCTTCTTTTCATAGAGAGGACTCTCACAAGGTTAAGAGTGTAAAGAGGAACTGGCGTAAGCCTGTTGGAAGCCATAGTAAGGTTAGGCATCAGCTTAAGGGATATGTTAAGCGTGTTGAGCCGGGTTATCGTAGTCCTCGGATAATAAGAGGCACGAATAAGGATGGTTTGTTTCCTGTCAAGGTTAATAATGTTTCAGATTTGAATAAAGTGGATAAAACCAGGCAGGGAGTTGTTATTGCTTCAAATGTTGGAAAGAAAAAAGCGGTTGTTTTGCTTAACAAAGCGAAAGAGATGGGCTTGTCTGTTTTGAATGTTAAGGATATTGACTTGTTCATCAGGAAAATTGATGAGTTTATTAAATCAAGAAAAGAGAAAAAGGATGCTGCTAAGAAAAAGAAAGAAAGTAAGGTTAAGGAAAAGAAAAAATCTGAGGAAAAAAAGCCGAAATTGGATAAGAAAGTTGAGGATGAAGATAAGAAGAAAGAGGAAAAGAGAGAGCTTGATAAGACGTTAAGCAAGAGGCAACGATGAATTTGCAAAAACGATTGGCTGCGAAAATATTGAAATGTTCTCCGTCTAGGGTAGTTTTTGATACTGACAAGCTTTCTGAAATTAAGGAGGCCATTACCAAGTTTGATATCAGGGGTTTAATTAATAAGAATATTATCCGTAAAAAACAGATTAGGGGCATTAGCAAGGTTCGTGCTCGTAAAACCAAATTGCAGAAACGAAAAGGAAGAAGAAAAGGAATGGGTTCCAGGAAAGGGAAAGCCAGTGCTAGAGCACAGCCAAAGGGTGTTTGGATGAATTCAGTCAGGGCGCAGCGTAATTTTTTAAAGGATCTCAAATCAAAAGGTCTTATTTCAACTGTGGAGTTCAAGAAGTTATATGCTAAATCAAAAGGGGGCTTTTTTAGAAGTGTTTCCCACTTGAAATTAATAATTAATGAACAGGGGTTAATCAAGAAGAAGTAAAATGTCGAGAAAAATAAATACGCGGACTGTGTATTATCGGCGTAAGCGTGTTGGCAAGACTAATTACAAGTCTCGCTTGAAATTATTGTTATCACGAAAGCCCCGGCTTGTTATTAGAAAAAGCTTGAAAAATATGCTTTTGCAGGTAGTTGATTATTCTCCTGGTGGAGATAAGGTTGTTCTGACTGTTAATTCTTGCGATTTAAAAAAGCTTGGCTGGAAAGCGAGTGGCAATAATTTGCCTGCTTGTTACTTGCTTGGTGCTTTATTTGCAAAGAAAGCCAAGGAAAAGAATATCCCCGAATGTGTTTTGGATATTGGTTTGCAACCTTCTATTAAGGGCTGCAGGTTATATTCTGTGCTTAAGGGTATTGTTGAGTCTGATTTTAAGGTTCCTTTTTCTGATTCTGTTTTTCCTGATGATAAAAGAGTTTCTGGGGAGCATATTGCAGGACTTGCCAAGGTTTTGAAGTCTGATGAGACTAAGTTTAAAAAACAGTTTTCAGTATATTTGAAAAATAGTTTGGATCCTGAGAATCTACCTTCTCATTTTGAGGAGATTAAAAATAAGATAAGAGGCAAGCAATAATGGTTGAAGAAGAAATTAAAAAACAAGAAGAGAAGAAGAATGTTGCTGAAAGAATAGAACATACAGAAAATAATGAGGATACTGTTAAGTTGGAATTGGAAAAAGATGTTATTACAGATATTCCTATTAAGGAAGAAGAGACTGAGAAAGTTATTGCTGAAAGTAAGATAGACATGGATGCGTGGAAACCAAAGACTTCTGTAGGTAAGAGTGTTAAAGCAGGCGAGATTAAGGATATTGATGAAATTCTTGATAAAGGTGATGTTATTTTTGAGCAGGAGATTGTTGATGTTTTGATGCCGAAAGCAGAATCGGATTTATTATTGATTGGACAGGCCAAGGGTAAGTTTGGTGGTGGTCAAAGAAGAGTTTTTAGGCAGACTCAGAAAAAAACTCCTGAGGGCAATAATCCTAGTTTTGCTTGTATTGCTGTTTTTGGTGATAAAAATGGTCATGTTGGTGTTGGCCGTGGAAAAAGCAAGGATACGGTTCCTGCACGCGAAAAAGCATTACGTAAGGCAAAAGAAAATATTATGAAGATTAGACGAGGGTGTGGTTCCTGGGAGTGTGGTTGTAAGACTCCGCATTCTATTCCTTTTGAGATTGAAGGTAGTTGCGGTTCTGTTAAGATTAGATTAATGCCTGCACCCAAGGGTAAAGGTTTGATTGTTGAGCCTGAGTGTGCCAAGATTTTGAAAATGGCAGGTATTAACGATGTTTGGAGTGAGACTTTTGGTCAAACAAAGGTTAAGTTTAATCTGGTTGATGCTTGTATTAATGCTTTGAATAATCTAAATAAAATGAAGATCATGCCTAAAATGGCTGAAAATGTTGGTATGGTTGAAGGGAGTGTAAAAAAGGACAATGAGTAAGATTGCTGTTGTGAGGATTAGAGGATTAACTAGGATTCGTGGTAATTTTGCAGATATTTTAAAAATGCTGAATCTTAATAAGAAGAATTCTTGTGTTATTATAGAGAATACTTCGTCAATGATTGGAAGGATCAAAAAGGTTAAGGATTTTGTCACTTGGGGAGAGATTTCTGATGAGATCGCTGCCTTGTTAGAACCTCGTAAGAAAGGAAAATATTACGCTTTGTGTCCTCCTAAGGGGGGTTTTGATCGCAAAGGTATCAAAATGCCTTTTAATAAAAAGGGGGCTCTGGGTTATAGAGGGGATAAGATTAATGATTTATTGAAGAGGATGATTTAGAAATGGTTGCCAAAAGACGTAAGAAATTTAGGAGAATGCGTGGCTCTAGAGAATGCGGTTGGGGTGTTTTTCATAGAGGTAAGGGTCGCAAGGGGGGCTGTGGAAAAGCAGGTACTGGTAAACGGGCTAAGGCTAAAATGCCCCGCCAGGGCGAATGGACTATTCAGAAACAGGGCAAGTATGGTTTTAAGTTTTTAGGTCATTCTGTTGAGAAAATTTGTATTAATCTTAAGACTTTGGAGGACAAGTTCGATTCCTGGGTTGCTAGCAAAAAGATTGTTAAAGAAGGGGATGTTTTTGTTGTTGATTTGCCTAAGATTGGTTTTAATAAGTTATTGGGTGCAGGCAAGGTTACTAAGAAATTAAGAATTAATGTTGATTTTGCTTCAAAGTCTGCTGTTGACAAGATTAAGTCTGCTGGTGGCGAAGTGGTTTTGCCGCAAAAGGAGACTAAAACAGCATGAGGTTTTGAATAATGTCTTTATGGAAAACAATTATTGCAAATTTGCCTGAAGTTGCTGGTCCTACTCAGAAAAAACTTTCTTTTAAGGAAAAATTAAAGTGGACTTTGATTATTCTTGTTTTGTTTTTTGTTTTGGGAATGGTTCCGTTGTTTGGACTTGGCCAGAATGCTCTTCAAAGGTTTGAATTATTGTCAGTTATTCTCGGGGCTCAGATGGGTTCTATTTTGAGCTTAGGTATTGGTCCTTTGGTTACTGCGAGTATTGTTTTGCAATTATTGAATGGTTCTGGTATTTTGAAGTTTGATTTGACTTCTAAAGAGGGCCGTCAAAGTTTTCAGGGTTTGCAGAAATTGGGGGCTATCTTTTTTATTGTGTTTGAGGCCGCGATTTATGTTTTTATGAGTGGTCTGGCTCCTCCTGCTGAGCTGGCAGGTACTGCTGTTTATTTTCAGTTGGAGCTTGTTTTGATTTTTCAGTTGATTTTAGGTGGTTTGCTGATTATGTTTATGGATGAGGTTGTCAGCAAATGGGGTTTTGGTTCTGGTGTTTCTTTGTTTATTGCTGCTGGCGTTTCTCAGTCAGTTTTTATTCGTGCTTTGAGTCCTTTGCCTTCTCCTACTAATCCGGGTATTGCTACTGGTGCAATTCCTGCTTTGTTTCAGAGTTTGAGTGCAGGCGATCCTCAGACTGCTGTCTTGATGATTGCTGGTGTTGTTGCTACTGTTGCTGTTTTTGTTATGGCGGTTTACGGGCAGGCTATGAAAGTTGAGATTCCTTTGTCTTTTGGAAGGATTCGTGGTCATGGTATTAGGTGGCCTTTGAGTTTTATTTATACTTCTAATATTCCTGTTATTTTGGTTGCTGCTTTGTTGGCTAATATTCAATTATGGGCTCGTTTAATGCAGAATTGGGGTTTTCCTTTGCTTGGTAAGTTTAGTGGTAATACTCCTGTTTCTGGTTTGGTTGCCTGGATTGGTTCTCCTGATATTGTTGGCAAGATTATTCGGGGTAGTATTTCGTTTATTGATTTTGGTCATGCTTTGGTATATGCTTTGATTATGCTTGGTGGTTGTGTTTTGTTTTCTTGGTTTTGGGTTCAGACTTCTGGAATGGATGCCAAATCTCAGGCCAAGCAGATTATGAGTTCTGGATTGCAGATTCCTGGTTTTAGAAAGGATGAAAGAGTTTTGGAGCGGTTGTTGAAGAGGTATATTACTCCTTTGACTATTATGGGTGCTATTGCCGTTGGTATTTTGGCTGCTGCTGCTGATTTGTCTGGTGCTCTTACATCAGGGACTGGTCTTTTGCTTACTGTTATGATTGTGTATAAGTTATATGAGGAAATCGCCAAGCAGCACATGATGGACATGAATCCTATGCTGAGAAAGTTCATGGGCGGCGGCGGAGGAGCATTCTAATGGGTTTTTTTAGTTTTTTGGATCCTGTTTTGAATTTTGTTTTTGGTCCTTTGCTTACTTTGCCTCCTTTTTGGGCTATTTTGGTTATTTCTTTTATTATTTCTATAATTATTGTTTTGGTTTATAAGTTTGCAACAAATCAGAAAGTTATGAAGGAGTTAAAAGAGGAAACAAAAGCTTTGCAGAAGCAGATGAAGGAGCTTAAGGATAATCCTTCTAAGGCTATGGAAGTTCAGAAAAAGGCCATGCAGACTAATATGCAGTATATGATGAAGAGTATGAAGCCTACTTTGATTACTTTTATTCCTATTATTTTGATTTTTGGATGGTTGCAGGCGCATTTTGCTTTTGTTCCGATTATGCCGGGTCAGGATTTTTCAATGACTGTTGAGTTTGAAGAGGGAATTTCTGGGGATATATTGGCAGAAGCGCCTGAAGGTATTAATATTGATGGCCCGTCTACTAAAAAAATAGAAGATGGTAAGGTGGTTTTTACAATGCGTGGCCAAGAGGGTGTTTATCGCAGTCCTCCTGTTGAGTTTACTGTTGATGGCAAGACTTATTCCAAGCCGGTTATTATCACAAATGAGAAAGAATATGTTGAACCTGTATTAAGTGTTAATGATGATACTGTAGAATCCATTACCACAAGCAATGAAAAAAGAAAAATTCTTAACTTGTTCGGTTGGAAACTGGGCTGGTTAGGAACTTATATCATTTTTGCAATCATTTTCAGTATGATTCTCAGAAAGTTGTTAAGAGTTTATTAAAAACATTTAAATACTATTAATAATAAATTCTTGTTACAATGAAAAAAAGAGGTTTAATGATAATTCTATCTGTTTTACTACTATCTATAGTGATTGGTTGCGGTACTAAGTCTCCTGAGGTGCCTGCTCAGCAGGTTCCTGTTGAATCGTTGACTTCTGAAGAAACAAGGGCTTTTGTTCATTCCTTGCCTAATATTAGGGATGCTATTTCAAGCACTTTTGGAAGTTTAAATATTTATTTTAGTGATTTTATGAATGAATTTAATGCTAAGAAGGTTATGATTGCTCCTTCAGAAGATACAGCAGAAGAGATTAAGAGAAAGGCTTCTCTTGTTCAGGATACTTTGGATAATATTAATTTGATTAACACTGATTTTAATCAGAAAAAAGCAGGTGCTAATTTGCGTGGTTCTGATGCAAATTTGGCAGAGGATATTAGTGATAAACTAATTGTTTATCAAAATAATAAAGCTAAGTTTGCAAATTGTGCTGATAGTATGAAAAAGTATGCTCGTTTTATTGAATTGACAGCAGAAAGAGAAGATTTGATTCAACAGTTTACTATAAACATGGAAAAGGCAGGTGCTGAGATTGAAGAAGAAAATTATGAAGAAGCGATTTCTATTGGTAAGACTGCCAAGTCTAATGTTCAGAGATTAAAAACTATTGATTTGGAAAGAAGTAAAATGGGTATTGTTAGTATTAGTTCTGATGTGTTGATGTCTTGGGATTTGCATGTTGAGGCGATGGATATTTTATTGAGTTTGTGGAATGATTTAAAAGCTGATAGGATGAATGATGCTATGGACAAGGCTCAGGAGCATTATAATACTTTTAGCCGTGCTAATAAGTATGGTGAGAAAGAACCTCCTGTTTCTGATCAGGCTAATTCAGCTAATGTCTGGCTTAGTTCTAATATTGGTTCTTGCCAGAAATTAGTTTAATTTTTATTTTTTCCATATTTATTTCCTATATAGAAAATAATAGTTCCATCGGAAATAGAGGGGTTCTAATCAGCATTTTTTACGATTTTAGCTCCTAAAAGCTTATAAATAAGTAATTCTGTATTTCTCCATAGGAAATAGGGCGGCCTGTATACCCTTGGTATCTATATCCTAAGAACAAAAACTATTTAAATACTGACCAATTATTCATTTATAAATCATTTTTAAATGATTAATTTGGGGGTAAATTAAATGGCAAAGAAAAAAAAGAAAAAAGCCAAGAAAAAAACTAGAAAAATTGCTAAGCCAAGAAAAAAAGCATCAAAACCCCGGGTTTCTAAAGGTAGTGCAAGGGAAATCCGCGTTGTTAATATTGTTGTTTCAGCATCATTGGGCCATGATATTCCTTTGGAAAAAATGGCTGCTACTTTATCAAATACAGAGTACAATCCTGAGCAGTTCCCAGGATTGGTTATTAGGATTAAAGAGCCTAAAACTTCAGCTTTGATTTTTAGTTCAGGCAAGATTGTTTGCACTGGAGCCAGAAGTTTGGATAAAGTTACAGAATCCTTGAAAAAAATAATCAAAAGCTTGGAAAAAATCAATGTTAAAATAAAGCAGGTTCCTGAATTTCAGATTCAGAACATTGTGGCTGCAGGTTCAGTAGGAATGGACTTGAATCTAAATGTGCTGGCAATGAGACTTGATAATACAGAATATGAGCCTGAGCAGTTCCCAGGATTGGTTTACAAGATGCCTGAGGCAAAGGCTACTTTCCTTTTGTTTTCTAATGGAAAAATTGTCTGCACAGGCACTAAGAGTGAACAGGAAGTTCATGTTGCTCTTGATAAGCTGATTGAGAAGCTGAAAAAAGTCAAGCCTAAATAAAAGAGTGGGAGAGGCCACTGGCCAGATAAGCGCAACACATATAAGATAGTTTTTACTATCTTAAAAAGAGTTGGTGGATAATGGAGGCAACTGAATTAATAAATCGTGTCAAGGATTTCTTGGAAAAAAATTATTTGGCAGAGCTTTCAGAGCAGGTTAGAAAGCATAATAAGTTTTTGCTTGTTCAATTCGCAAAATTGTCAAAGTTTGATCCTGATTTGGCTGATTATTTGTTGGAAACACCTGAGGAGTTCTTTAAAGCTGCTGAGATTGCTATTGAACAGTTTGACATGCCTGGAGATACAAAGGAGTTTATTATTCGGTTTGTTGATTTGCCTGATTCTTGTCGAATTTTGATCAGAAACATAAGAAGCAAGGATTTGAATAAATTGTTGTTTGTTGAAGGGGTTGTTAGAAACAAGACTGATGTTCGTCCTAAGGTTACTGCAGCAAGGTTTGAGTGTCCTTCGTGCGGGAATACTTTGTCTGTTTTGCAGTTGGACAAGAAATTCAAAGAACCTTCCAGGTGTTCTTGTGGTAGAAAAGGAAAATTTAGATTGTTGAGCAAGGAATTGATGGATGCGCAGGGTTTGATTTTAGAAGAAATTCCTGAACAGATTGAAGGCGGGGCGCAACCCAAAAGATTGAATGTTTTTTTGAAGAATGATTTGGTTTCTCCTTTGTCAGAAAGAAGAACTAATCCTGGAGCAAGGATTGTTGTTGCAGGCATTGTCAAGGAGGTTCCTAAGTTTACTCATTCTGGTGTGCAAAGTACTGATTTTGATATTATGCTGGAGAGTAATTCTGTTGTTAGTGTTGATGAGGATTTTAGCGATATTAAGATTACTGAAGAGGAAATGAAAAAGATAAAGGATTTAGCAAAAGACAGAAATTTGATTAAAAAATTGGTTTCGTCTGCTGCCCCAAGCATTTATGGTCATGAAAAAATCAAGGAAGCTTTGCTTCTTCAGTTAGTTAGTGGTGTTAGAAAAGTAAGAGATGATGGGATTGTTACTAGAGGGGATATGCATATTTTGTTGATTGGAGATCCTGGCGCAGCGAAGAGTCAACTCTTGAAACGTATGTCTTTGGTTGCTCCTAAATCCAAGTATGTTACTGGTAAAGGTGCTTCAGGAGCTGGTTTAAGTGCTGCTGTTGTTAAGGATGAATTTTTGGGTGGTTGGTCTTTGGAGGCTGGTGCGCTTGTTTTGGCAAATAAGGGCATTTGTATGGTTGATGAGTTGGACAAGATGACCAAAGAAGATGCATGGGCAATGCATGAGGCTTTGGAACAACAGTCTATTTCTATTTCAAAAGCAAATATTCAGGCTACTTTACGGTGTGAAACTTCTGTTTTGGCTGCTGCTAATCCTAAGTTTGGCCGTTTTGATCCTTTTGATACTGTTGCCAATCAGATTAATTTGCCTTCTACTTTGATTAATCGTTTTGATTTGATTTTTGCTATTAAGGATTTGCCTAATAAGGATATTGATGAGAAAATGGCGGTTTTTATTTTAAGTATGCATCAGACTAATAAGACTTCTCCTGAGATGGATACTCTTTTGTTGAAAAAGTATTTGTCTTATGTTCGTTTGTCTTTTAATCCTAAACTTACTGACTCTGCTGTTGAGGTTTTGAAGGAGTATTATATTAAGATGCGTTCTTCTGCTCCTGATAAGGGTGTTAAGTCTGTTCCGATTTCTGCCAGGCAGTTAGAGGGTTTGGTTAGGTTGTCTGAGGCATATGCTAAATTAAGATTAGCGGACAAGGTTTCTAAGAAAGATGCCCAGAATGCTGTTGAATTATTGGATTATTGTTTGAAGCAGATTGCTTATGATGAAGAAACAGGTACTATTGATATTGACAGGATTGCTACTTCGATGCCTGCTTCGCAAAGGAATAAGATTGTTTCAATCAAAGAGATTTTAGTGGATTTGGAAAATAAGTTGGGCAAGACTATTCCTTTGGAAGACGTTGTTAGCACGGCTAAGGAAAAGGGTTTTAGTGAAGCAGAAGTTGAAGAGATTATTCAGAAGTTAAAGAACTCCGGAGACATTTTTGAACCAAGACACGGATTTGTTAGCAGGATTTGATTAATTATATTCTACATTACCATAATGTTTTTAAATATTCTTTGGTTTATTGTTTTATGCCAGAGCCAATACCTATAGAAATGTATAAATGTCCTGTTTGTCAGGAAGAATTACGTATGTCTCGCGAGCAAGCACGCCAAGAAATTAATATTATGCCTTTTTTTGAAATATTTATCCCTAGAGGGCTTATAGTGGAGGGTAAATATGAATATTTTCTAGTTTCGAGTTCTGATACATTAATAGGACATACCAAAGATAAAAAAGATATTCATTGCCGGCAGGTACGTTATACTAGTTTAGATGAAAAAAGGAGATTAGGGTCTGGCTGTTATTGGAGTAATCGTTCTTTTTTAGACTTTTTGCAAAATGGCGCGCTGTCTCTACTTTCAGAAGAAGCATTTGAAAGTATCGCTCAGCCAGAATTAGTTAAGTATGCACTAGAGCGCAATCTTCAGTTAGTTAGAACTACTCATGAAATAGACGCTTTTTTGAAAGATAAAACTATTGATGTTTTTCTCAAAGAACACGAGTAATTATATTGCTGTCTTAAACTATCTGAATTCCTCTACCATCCCCTGCAAACTCGCCTGTCTTTCTAAACTAAAACAAGATTGCAAGTAGTAGGGATCTTCTATTGAATCACAGACAGAATAGTCTCCTTGTAATGCATAATTAAGAAGGCAGTCTGATTGTTGTTCATCGTTTTGTATTGACTGGCAGTATTCTGATTTTCCTGTTTTTTCTGAGATTGTTGCAAAGCAGTCGTCGGCATTTTTTACTGACGGCAGAGAATTGCATATCATTGTAGCTGTTTGCGGATCTGTTCTTGCGGTTTTTATTGCTGTGTCAATAGTTTCTGATGTTGTTTTTGTTTGTGTTCCGCAGTCTATTTCACAGTTGTATTGGTCTTCTTTTGTTTCACAGATTCTGTTGCCGCAGCAGGGTTTGATTGGTATGTGTTCGCATATTCCTTTGTTGCAAATGTCTCTTGTGCATGTGTTAAAATCGTCACATCCTCCTGGACATATTGCTTGCGGTTCTGGTTTTGGCTCTTCTATTGAGGGTGCGGTCGGTTTGGTTGTTTCTACAATAAAGGTAAAACTTGTTTGCGTGCTTCCTTCAGAATATTGCAGGGTTGTTATTACTTCATATTGTCCTTTTTCAATGTTAGTTGGCAGGGAAATTTGGGTTTGTGTTGAGCTTCTTTGTCCTACTGTTTGTGTTTCTGTTTGGCTTTTTATGGTTTGTCCTGTTTGTTTGAAAATTAGTGTATGTTTTAATTGAACTTGTGCCTCTCTGCTGGTTGGGCTTATTATTGTTTTGACAAAAGTGAGTTTGCCTCCGGGCACTACTGTGCTTACTAGTGGTGTTGTTGATATGCTTATTTGTTTGGGGGAGGGGGTTATCAGTTTTAGCGCGATTATTACTGTTATTATCAGTATTATTATTACAATTGCTGCTATTGCCAGGATTTTGGTGTTAATGTGTTTTCTTCCTTTTATTTCTTTTATTGTTTTGTTGATTTCTTGTTTTGAATATCCTGATTTTAATAGTCTGGAGCGTATTGAACTTATGTCATATCCTTGTTTTATTGTTTTTTTGATGTATTTTTTGAGTGTTGAATCAACCATTCTTTGAATATTATAAATAGTTTATTTAAATGTTTCCGAAGAAACTTTTAAGCTTGAGAAATTAGAGATTTCCCGTTGTTTAAATGTTTTGCAGAATATAAATCTATTTAAAGGAGGTATTACTATATTGAGTAAGGTGGTTATGTGGCTAATGAGGTTCAGAAGCGTCAGACAGCTTTGAAGGTTAATATTGGCAATTTGCTAAATGGTACGTATATTAAGCAGGATGGTATGCTGCCTAATTATGTTTTATTGTCTGATGGTTCTAAGGTTTCAAGGGTTAATCTGATAGGTGTTGTTGTTAGTGTCGGCGAAGATACTGGTTTTCAATCGGTTTTTATTGATGATGGTTCTGGTAAAATTTCTGTTAGGGCTTTTGAGGATATGCCTAAATTAAAAGAATTGAGTATTGGTGATTGTGTTTTAATTGTTGGAAGACCCAGAGAGTTTAGTAATGAGATTTATGTTTTGCCTGAGATTATTAAGAAAATTGTGAATAAGCAATGGCTTGAGGTCAGAAAGATTGAATTGGAGAAAAACAAATTGCCTGAAGTTGAGATTCCGTCTGCTAAATCAGGTTCTGCACAGGTTCAAACCCCCTCCAAAACTTCTGAACAAGTGAATGACTCTCAGGCTGTTGTTGAAGAGGAATTTATTGATTCTAGTATTAATAATGATGTTGTTAAGAAGATTAAAGAATTAGATCAGGGTCAAGGTGCGGATTTTGATGAGGTTATCAAGCAAACCTCCCCTGATGCAGAAAAAACTATTCTTTCGTTAATGAAAAACGGAGATGTTTTTGAAGTTAGCCCGGGTAAGTTAAAAGTTTTAGAATAGATCTATTTTTTAATTTCTTTTTCTAATTTAGAAGGAACAGGAACCCATTCACCATTAACATCTTCATGACATTCAAGAATTTTTGCATTTTCTGGGTGTGAATATGCTTGATATGCTTCCTGAGAAGCTGCTCTCGGATCAATGCATCCTGCACCAAAGATGTGCCTTCTGCTTTTTTCAATTTTATCACGAAAATCAATATTATACATAAATATTACCTTTTTTTAATAACTATAAATATTTTTCTAAAAAAACACAGGCGTGATAAACACTTCTAATAGTGCGGCTACAAATAAGATAAACACCGAGATTAAAACCAAGTCAGATGCGTCTAATAGTATTTTTTCAAATCTTTTGCTTCTGTATTCTTTGTTTATTATTGCTACAGATAGTATTCCTCCTGCCATTCCTGCTACAAAATAGGCCATTATTTCGGGTACTCCGTGCAAGGAATATCTTAATACGCTTAATGATGCTCCGTGAAAGTATACTCCTATCTTCCCTAGGCCTGTTGCTTCCGCGTATTGTGATACGTGTGTTCTTATGAAGTTTCCTGCTGCAGCTCCTATTACTGATGCGTTCCATGCTAAGATAAATAATGCTCCTGTTCCGTATATGAATGCGAATAGAACACAGAATATCATTACTTTTACATTATTAAGAAATATTTTGTTTAATAAGGATAGTTTTGCTACATTTCCTGTTACGTGTTGGTTTAGGTTTGCTATTGTTTGTGTTTGTACTTTGAATACATTTGTGCTTATTCCTGTTGGCAGTGCTATATACCATATTGTGTATGCAATTGAGAATCCAACAAATGTATAAAATAAGTATCTTAATGAATGTGCGTGTTCTTTTAGCAGTGTTTTTTCTCCAGGTATTGTTGCATTTTTTCCTTCTTCTAGTTTCATTGTGGCATAGAATAATGGTAATGCCGCTGTTACTGTAAGGAAGACCATTACTAAGCTTGCGTATTCTTCAAATATCCATAAGCTTAGGAATAATGCTGCAGTTGCAAATACAAACCCTATGATTATCTGTGTCCATGGTCTTCTAGCTGCTAAATTTGGGTTTGTTAAGGATTCTAACACCATTTTTTATTAATGTCATTATTTGCATTTATATACTTTTTGTTTTTTGT
>WJKI01000052.1 GCA_014729195.1 Candidatus Woesearchaeota archaeon | reverse complement strand
TTGAATTCTAACGCAACCTTTATAAAGAAAAACCTCCTTCTAAAAAGATAAGGGAAGTGGATTTTCTCGACGATAAAATGGAAGAAACAGCAAAGAAAACAGAAGAAAAAATCATTCCAAAAGTGATTGAAGATGAGATGAAACAGTCGTACCTAGATTACTCCATGAGTGTAATAGTAGGAAGAGCACTTCCAGATGTAAGAGACGGACTAAAACCAGTCCACAGAAGAATACTTTATGCCATGCACGACATGGGAATGTTCCACAACAAACCATTCAAAAAATCAGCAAGAATCGTAGGAGAAGTATTAGGTAAATACCATCCGCACGGCGATTCAGCAGTATACGATTCCATGGTCAGAATGGCTCAGACTTTCTCATTAAGATACCCTTTAATTAGAGGACAAGGAAATTTCGGCTCAATAGACGGCGATTCTGCAGCAGCAATGAGATACACAGAAGCACGACTGAACAAGTTAAGCGAAGAAATGCTGAAAGACATAGAAAAAGAAACAGTAAAATTTGTCCCAAACTTTGACGGCAGTCTCAAAGAACCACTTGTTTTACCATCAAAAATACCAAACTTACTAATTAACGGAAGCTCAGGAATAGCAGTAGGAATGGCAACAAACATTCCACCACATAATCTAACAGAAACAAGCGAAGCAATAAAACAACTAATCGACAATCCAGATATGTCCTCAGAACAAATAATGGAACATCTTCCAGCTCCAGACTTTCCAACAGGAGGAATAATCTGCGGAACCACAGGAATAAAAGAAGCATACACAACAGGAAGAGGAAGAATAACACTGAAAGCAAAAACAGAACTGGAAGAAACCCAGAAAAAGACAAAAATCATAGTAAAAGAAATACCTTATCAAGTAAACAAAGCAAACCTTGTAGAAGAAATAGCAAACTTAGTCAGAGATAGAAGAATAACAGGCATAAGCGATTTACGCGACGAAAGCGACAGAACAGGAATGAGAATAGTAATAGAACTAAGACAAGGAACAAATCCTGAAATTCTGTTAAACCAATTACTACAACACACAAAACTACAAACCACTTTTGGAATCATCATGCTTGCATTGGATGATAACACACCAAAAGTAATGAACATAAAAGAAATACTCCAAAAATACATAACGCACAGACAAGAAGTCATAAGAAAAAGAACAGAATACGACCTGAAACAAGCACAAGACAAAGCCCATATACTAGAAGGACTGATTATTGCACTAGACCATATCGATGACATAATTACCTTTTTGAAAGAAAGTAAATCAGCAAAAGAAGCAAAAGAAGGACTCATTACAGACTATCAACTATCAGAAAAACAATCACAAGCCATACTTGACATGAAATTACAGAGATTAACCGGCCTTGAGCAAGAAAAAATCAGAGAAGATCACAAGCAAACACTTGAATTGATAATACAACTAAAAGAGATACTGGGTTCAGAACAAAAAATACTCGACCTAATCAAAGAAGAACAAATGGAAATAAAAGAAAAATACGGCGACGAAAGAAAAACACAAGTAATACTTGAAGAAATAAAACGATTTGAAGAAGAAGAACTAATCAAACCGGAAGAAATGATAGTAACAATAACACACGCAGGATATGTAAAAAGACTGCCTATAGACACATACAAAAAACAAAAAAGAGGAGGAAAAGGAATCAGAGGAGCAGAAATAAAAGAAAAAGACTTCATAGAAGACCTATTTGTTGCCAACACACACGATTCAATATTGTTTTTTACCAACAAAGGAACTGTGCACTGGTTAAAAGTCCACCAAATACCCGAAGCAGGAAGATATGCAAAAGGAACAGCAATTGTAAATTTAATATCCATGAAAAACGAAAACATAACAGCAATGATACCTGTAAAAGAATTCAAACAAGACCAATATCTAATGATGGTCACACAAAAAGGAATAACCAAAAAAACCAGATTGTCAGAATTTGCAAAACCAAGGAGAGGAGGAATAAAAGCAATAGGAGTATCTTCAGATGATGAACTTGTAACAGTAGTACTGACAGACGGAAAGCAAACAATATTGATTGCCACAGAAAACGGACAAGCAGTACATTTCAAAGAAACAGACATCAGAACAATGGGCAGAACCGCTTACGGAGTAAGAGGAATCAAACTAAAAGGAGATGACAAAGTGGTGGGAATGGTAGTTTCAGAACCAGAAAAAACTCTGTTAACAGTAACAACAAAAGCATACGGCAAGAGAACATCATTCTCAGAATACCGAATTGCAAACAGAGGGGGAGTAGGAGTAACGAACATAAAAATCACAGACAAAAACGGCAAGGTAGTAGGAATAAGAACAATAACAGACCAAGACGATATAATGCTAATAAGCCAAAAAGGAATAGTAATAAGAATACCTGCAAAAAGCATATCTGTAATCGGCAGAGCAACACAAGGAGTGCGAATAATGAAACTCGCCCAAGATGACAAACTAGTTGCAGTAGCAACAATAATAAAAGATGAAAGCAATAGCACTAACAAATAAAGGAATAGAAGATATCTGCGCTTTAGAAATAAAAGAAATTCTCAATAAACCATCTGAAACCAAAAAAGGATTTGTCTTATTTGAAGCCAATGAGAAAGAAATTACAAAATTAATCTATTTAGGAAGAAGTTTTACCAAGATTTTATTGATTGATGATTTAAACAGATGGGTTAAAAACCGAACATTCGCGGTCCGCGCTGAAAACAAAGAACTTGAAATAAAAATTGCAGACAAAATCACAGAAGGAAAAGTAGATTTAGACAATCCTGAAGTGATAATTTATGCTATTGATTCTTCACATTATGGAATCGATTTATGCGGAGAAGATTTAAGCAAAAGAGATTATCGAATATTCCTAGGACCTGAAAGTCTGAAAGGAAATGTTGCATATGCTTTGATTCGATTATCCTCATTTGATCCTAAAAAAAGATTACTAGACTGTTTTTGCAAATCAGGAGTGATTCCAATAGAAGCAGCATTGTTTTCATTAGTAAAATCAGTTCATTACTACTCCAAAGATAAATTTCTTTTTAATAATTACTGGGAATGGAGTGAAAAATACCTTGAAGAACTGGATTCGGAGATTGGAAAAGGCAGTCTTGATATCAATTGTGTTGATATTTCAATGAATCATTTAAACGCTGCCAAGAAAAATGCCAAAATCGCAGGAATTAACAAAGAAATCACATTTAGCAGAATCGATTTTAAGGATTTAGACTTAAAATACTCAAAAATCGATTGTTTAGTAACAATTCCATCAGTTCCTGCTTCTGAGTTTTTCAAACAAGCAAAAGAAATACTATCACCCAAAGGAAAAATGGTATTAATAATGCGGAAAAATGTTGAGGAGTTTAGGAAAGGTTCTCAAGATTTTAAATTAGTTGAAGAAAGAGCAGTAATGCAAGGAAAAGAAGAGTGGAATATCCTCCTATTTCAACCATAACCTTTATAAACCACCGTATGCTTAATAATTCTGGGTTGGGAAGGTACTTGGCCTACGATTTTCATAGGATCTGAGGCAGCGTGAAATCTCCGATTTCGCTGGTCTCAATTTTCTGCGAAAATTGAGGAAAGTCTGCCCACCAAGTTAAAGCCACTTTCGTATGAAAGATCCAGCAATGGATGGCAACATCACAGAAACGGCACGGCCTTTAAGGCGCTATGATATCCTGAAACCCTGGTGACAGGAGCAAGTTAACGGATTGAGTCATGCATTGAAGGAAACGTTGAAACGGATAGGACTGGCAGGTGCAAGCACAAAACGTGCGCTAAGTAAAATGCCAAGACAGCCTGTTCCTTGCAGATAAATCCTGCAAACACTGCTTAACCAAAAAATCAGTGTTGAAGGCTGACAAAAGGCAGCTTATTCCTACCCAACCCAAAATTTTATTATATATAAATAATGTAAAATTTTGTGAGGTTGTCTTTTTTTGGCAAAAAGTCAACCAATCCACAATTTTTACACTAAGTTTTTTATAATCAAAACAATTAACTATCTAAAATGGCAAAAGACAAAGTTAATATGCCTGCAAGTACTGCAGGACTGACAAGATATTTTGATGATGTCAAAAGCAAACTAGAATTCAAGCCAGGACATGTAATAATCATGGCAATAATAATAATGCTAATCACAATAATTCTACACATGTATGGAAGTTCATTAATAGGACTAGGATAAAAATGCTACCAGGAATGAATATGAAAAACATGGCAAAAGCCATGAAACGAATGGGAATAAAACAAAATGAATTAAATGTAAAACAAGTAATCATGAAACTAGAAGACAAAGAACTAGTATTTGACAATCCCCAAGTAAGTCAAGTAAACATGATGGGACAAAAAACCTACCAAGTAGTAGGAGAACCACAAGAAAGAAGCTTGGATGAAAAACCAGAAATATCAGAAGAAGACCTAAAAGTAGTGATAGAACAGACAGGCAAGACAATAGAAGAAGCCAAAGCAGCAATAGAAAAACACAAAGGGGACCTTGCTGCAGCAATAATGGAACTAAAAGAATGAAAGACAACCTTGAAAAAGCAAAAAAAGAAATCGCAAGATGCGACCACCTATACAACGTAAGCCTTAAATACACAAGAACAGCAGACACACTCAAACTAATAATATCAAGACTGATAAACGCAATTGATTTCTCAATAGGAGTATTGCTTGCAAAATTAAAAGAAGAAAGAAAAATACAGGAAATACCCTCGTTGCCAAGACTAAGAATGGAAGCAATGAGAGAATACTACAAAGACAATGAAAAAATACAACAATTCACAGACTTCTTTGCACTCCTAAGAAAAATAGACAAAGCAAAAAGCAAATGCGTGCAAGAATTCAGAAGACACGTAACAATGACATGCCCAGTAGAAGACAAAGAAATAGAAGTAACAATAGACATAATAGGCGATTATTACAAAAAAACAAAAGAATTTGTAGAATATGTAGAAGAATTAATATCCGGCAAAAAAGAATGAAACTGGAAGAAAAAATCAAAAAAAAGCGGTGGACCAAATCAGAAATAAACCAAACACTAAACATACTCCGCTCTGCAGAAAAACAAAAAACACCATTAATAAAATTCTTTGATACCATAGTATACGGGGTAGCACTATTAATTGCAATAATCGGCAACTTCATAGTATCAGTAGTAATAGTGCCAATACTAATTGCATTAACAGGATTTCCATTATACTTTACACTGTTCTTTGTAGGAATATCATTCGGAGCATTACTTTATACAGTAATAAAAATGGTAGAAGCAATAAACCCAAAGAAAAACCTAATAGCAGGACTGATAATAGCATCACTAGCACTGATAAACATATATATGATAACCAATTTGACAAACAAACTGGAACTACAAATGGGACTAACAAAATTCCACGACCCAATACTTGTCAGTATCGCATACGCCGGAGGATACATACTCCCATACATATTCTTCCTAATAAAAGAACAAATAAATCATAGAAAAACTTTAAATACATACTCGTAAATAATTAATTCTGCGATGGCTGTAGT
>WJKI01000007.1 GCA_014729195.1 Candidatus Woesearchaeota archaeon | reverse complement strand
GGATTCAAAATCGAGGAGGTCCCCAGTTCGAATCCGGCGAAAAAGGAGAAACCTTCATCTTCTTTCAGTCGATGAAAGTCTGGGTGGGCCCATACTAATCTTTATAAACTAAAAGAAAATATTGATTAATATGAAATTCAGAATATTAGGTTCGGGCGGAGCAATACCAACACCAAGACCCCTTTGCCAATGCGAGATATGCACTTTGGCCAGAAAAAATGATAAGTATAAACGAAATAGTAGTTCTGCCTATATAGAAGAAATAAACACATTAATTGATTGCCCTGAAGATATAGCAGATTCTCTTAATAGACAGGGTATTCAAAAAATAGACCATTTATTTATTACGCATTGGCATCCGGATCATACCTTTGGATTAAGAGTGTTATTGGAAGCAAATTATGATTTTATAGAAAACAAAGCAAAAAATCAAATAAAAATATATATCGCTAGAAAAGTTTATACTACACTAAAAGAGAAATATCCGGCATTAATTTATCTTACTGATGTTTTAAAATTAGCAAAAATCCAATTCATAGAACATAAAAAAGAAATCGTGCTTGGTGATATAAAAATAACTCCGATAGGATATCAAGGAAAAGAATCGGAAGTATATTCATTTCTTTTTAAAAAAGATAACAAAAAATTGGTATACGCGCCTTGTGATACTCTGCATTGGAAGACATATGATATCTTCTGTAATTTAGATATTTTAGTTCATGAATGCGGAATTTTTTCATATGATAAACTCAAATCCGAATTATCCTTTCCAGAGTTATTAAAGCGTATTAAAATAATTAATCCCCAGAAAACCATCCTTACACATATCGAAGAAATTGAACTGAATAGATGGGGGTTGAAAAAATTAGATGAATTAAAACAAAAAAACCTAGAATTTGCTTATGATGGATTAGTCATTGATTTATGAGGAACCTTGCTTATTTTATCGTATAACCATTTAAAATTTAAGATACTATACTTATTTGCATTGCGTGATAATACGCCATCAGCGCATAAGGTATTAAATTTGCGTTCTAACATCTCTGTAAAATATTCTACTATTTCTGGCTTATTTTTATACCCTAGATATAATTTATCTTTTTGTTGGGAATCAGAATGCATTTTCTCAATGAATTGAGAAATATTATATGATTCTGCAGGATTGAGAGCAAAAATAAACGCAACCAAACTCTCAACTGCGCGGTCTTTGTAAGCCATATATTCTTGTTCATTACCTGAAAAGAATAAGTTTTTATTAGTAAATGCATTTAATGCCAACCGCATTAAAAGCACATCCGAACTGAGAAATTCCTGCGTTGGAATAATCGGAGGAATAATTAATCTATTCTCTTCTTTTTCAAAACATTTGCCTTCAATGCCTTGAATCAATATTTTCTTGTTAACAAGCAATTTTTTGTCATATGGAACCTCGAAATCAAGTTCTAATCCATATTTGTTGTGTATTTTAAAAATAAAATCTACAAGATTATTGATTTGTTCTAAGCTGAATTCTTCATCTAAAACCATGATATCAATATCAGAATTATCTTTAGCAGTCCCGTATGCATAGGAACCATATACTATCCCTAAGTGGGTATCGTTTAAATTATCCCCGCAATATTGTTTAAGTTCATTGAGTATTTTTGACATTTTTGACAAGTTTCTTATTTATTTTGCTCCAAAATCTTTTTTCTCTTATATCTTCAACAACTTTTCTGGCTTTTTCGTATCGATTATTGATAATTTCTGGCGCTATTTTGCCTTCAAGTTTGCTTGACTTAGTGTGCGGTCTGTCAGAGTATCTGCTTACAGTAACATAGTCGAACTGACAAGCACGAAGTAAATCTAAAGTGCATTGAAAATCTTCCTCTGTTTCTTGAGGGAATCCTACGATTATTTGGGTGTGTTTATATACGAAAGGAAATTTAAGTTCCATTTCTTTTATTTTAGAAACAAAAGCATCAATATTGGGTGTTCTGTTCATTAATTCAAGAATCTTGGGACTGCCGGATTGAAATGCGCTGCAAATAAAATAAATTTGACCTGTTTCAAAATAGGATTCTAGAGCATTAAACTGGCGCAATAATGAGTTCGGCGAAACGTATCGTAAAGCAATTCTACTTGAAGGGGCAACAGGCATTAATTTATCGAGTAGGTCTACCAGACTAGAACCGATATCAATTCCATATTCTCCCACTTCGTCTCCTATAAGCAGTATTTTAGGGTAATTTTTAGCGCCAAATTTAAATTCATTTAAGATTTGTTCAGGATCGCGGCTTTTTAAATTACCTCTTGCTCTTTTTGTCCCGCAATAACTGCAGGAATAGGAACATCCTTCAGCAACTTTTACTTCAAATAAATCTTTTTCCTTCCAAAAATGTCTGCCGGCAGTTAAATAGTCATATATTTCTATAAATTCAGGATCCTTGAATTTCTGTGATAATTTTTGAACCGCCGCAAGTTGGTCTAATTCTTTTTCACTATAAACTATTCGGGGATCCCCAAAAGAATGTTCTCTAAAAATATTTCCGTCAAAATAAATATCGTCTATTTTAATTTTAGCATCAATTAATCGATTCAAAATATCCTCTTCTCTTGCAGAAAATATTATTCCGTTAAAAATGTCATTTATTTTTTCGGGATTTATTTTGGGAATGCATCCTCCCACCACTAATTGTGCACCGGTCTTCATTTCACTTTTGATACGAACAATGGAATCCAATGCAAATTGCTCATTTGATTCGATAACTCCACAAGTGGTCATGATAATTAAATCCGCGTCTCCTGCAGAATCAATTTCTTTCCATCCATTTAATCTGAAGAATTTAGAATATCTTTGAGTATCGTGTCTTATTACCGCGCAGCCATTAGTTTCGATATATACTTTTTTCATTTTTCTGTTTCATAACAAGTTTTTTTAAGATAATCCCGGAATTCATCCAGAACTTTTTCATCAGTTAAGGGATTTCCGATCATTACTCTTTGAAGTTGAAATACAGTATTCTTGCCAGTTTGCATGATATTCCGGAAATCATTCAATCTAAACGAATGAATGTAATATTTGCCCTCTTTAAAAATTCTCCAATGTATTTCCTTATTTAATCTATTTATAGCTTCTATGGCCTCTTTTTGATTTGGACCTGTCAATTTGGATGTTAGATAATCAGGAACATAAAGATAGGTAACGCTATTTATCTCCACCTTGTTCATCCGATATATATTTTTTTCTTGATCTAATAAAGACGCAAAATATTTAGCTTTTTCATGTCTATTTTCAATCAATTTCCCTATAGTTTTTTTTCCCAGATTCTTAAACAAAAACCAAGGTTTCAGACTATTAAAGGCGCGGCTTCCAAATAATGGAGTTATTTGCCCAAATGAAAAGGATTCCTGAGTTATCAAATCACTAACTCCCGAAACTAGTTCGAACTTTTTAGGGTCTTTTGCCAATACATAACTTGAAGTGTAAGGAACAAAAAGAACTTTATGCGGATCTATAGTTACGGAATCTGCACATTCGATACCTTTAACTTTCTCTCTCATTTTATCGCTAAAGCATAAGGATAATCCATGACATGCATCTATATGAAACCACATACCATATTCTTGAGCAATATTACTTAAAGAAGGAAAATCATCTATAGTCATTGTTCTGGAATCTCCTGCATAAGCAACTAAAGCCAAGAGAACATCATCTTTCTTACATGATCGTATTTTATCTAGAAGATCTCCTTGATCTATTTTAAATTCTGAAGTTGTTTCCACTTCAATTAAATTATTTTTTCCCAGAGCAAGCCAGCCCAACGCTGCAGAGATAGAATAATGACCAATACCTTTTGGCACGAATACTTTTATTTTTCTTGGATCATATAGTAATCCGGTCTCTATTGTTCCTGGAAACTTATTTTCTCTAGCTAATAAGAGTCCGACTGTATTTGCAGAAACTCCCCCGGTAACATTTATTCCTCCAATCTCAAAAATATCTTTAGGATCTTGAAAAGATTCGTATCCAACTGCCTCCCTAAACCAATTAATAACTGCTGCCTCCACAAAGGTGGCAGTAGGAGCAGTATGTATTGAATTTATCAAATTTTGATTTAATAATCCATACAATATATGTCCGATTAATGCAGCATTAGAATTGCCGCAGTCGGGGAACGCAATAAAATTAGGGCTGCTAAAATTAACAGAACCTTTCAGTATTTTTTGTTCAAATTCTTCAATTATTTTTTCAATCGGTTTGCCTTTGTTAGGCAGAGGCTCCAATAAGTCAGACATAATTTCTTTTTGATTCTTATAATTAACAATAGTTTTGTTTGTTTTGAAATCCATACTTGTTTGAATGACCTTTAAAAGAGTGGTAAGAATATCTTCTTTATTATCCGCAGATAAAAAACATTCCTTGATGATTGCAGATAATCGCGGTTCCGACATATAGAAATGAAGATAATCACAATTTATAAAACTTAGGATTAAATAGTACCTAATCTCCTAATCCTATTAATATCCTCAACAGAAATCCATGCAGACATCAAACCAAAACCAGTTTTGTCAATACCAAAAGGAGTAATTTTCTCCGGGTTTTTCAGGAAAACAAGAATACAGTATTTCTTATCCCTGAACCTTGTTAAAAAGTTAGGAATATTATCAATACCTAAAGAATCTGCATACTTAACAAGAATATCCTTAACTTTCTTAGAATTCAGATCAGAAAACTGCAAAACTCTGGAAACCTCTGCTTTAGCAGAAACAGGAGAGCCAGAATTTTTGAAAAAAACAGTTTCTCCTTGTTTTATTTTATTCCACGGGGCAATCTTAGAAGAATACCATCTTGACTCAATTGTCTTAGAACCAGAAAGAATCTTGTCAATTAATTTCCAAGACTTTTTCATAATAGCAATGTGGTGCATTTTATAAATTCCTAAAAAACTCTAAAACAACAGGAAGCTCCTTAATACCATCTTCGCCAGAAAAATGCCCTTTTTTTTCCTGAACAACAACTTCAACATTATTCAATTTTTCCCTGAAAATATCAATATCACTCAAAGGAACATAAGGATCATTATCAGAAAAAACACACAAGAACTTTTCACAATTAGCATTGACCTTTTCAAAATCAATAGGCGTACTAATCCAAGGCATTGCAATCTCTTCTGCACCTTCTTCTTCAAAAGTCTCTGGAGTCAAATTAAACCAGCCTGCAACCAAAACAACACCGCCAACTTTAGTATCAATTGATTCTAAATATCTTAAAATAGTCTGACAGCCAACAGAATGACCAATAAAATAAGTATCTGAATCAACAGAACCTACTGTGTTTTTAAGAAAAGAAACCCATTCCTTAATATCCGGCTCGTCAGTATTAGGCATTTCAGGAACTTCAACCTTAAATCCTCTAGCTTCTAATTTTTTCTTTAGCCAAGGAAACCAGCCTTCTGAAGGATGACCGCCCCAACCATGAACAATAAAAACTCTTTTCATAGAAAAAAGCAAACACTTTATACTTTATAAATATATGGATTCTACCGGATAATATACGAAAAAAGCATATTTTTTTCGGTTTTAATGAGAAAAAACATATAAATAATCAAAACATTAAAAAATCAATGGGCATTAATACGACGAGGATAGTAAAAGAGGAAAATAAAAAAGAATTCAGACAAATACTCAAAAACAAGCACATAACTGTGTCTTCCCATGCGTATGACCATTTAAGCACTGCCCAGCGAAAACTATTTAAAGATGAAGAATTAATAAATCCAGTAATACAGGAACAGCCAAGAAAAGTATTTTTACAGGCAAATAAAAGATACGCACTATACTACCGCAAAAGAAAAGAATACCTAAAAATAATCCTGGAGATTGAAAACAACACAATAACCATCGTATCATTCATGAATGTGCAAGAAATACCAAGAATAAAATGAAAAAAACACTAAAAGGTAAAGGAGAATTTGTATATGATTACAAGCATGATATTCTTACCTTTAAAATGCAGAATAGAAATTATAAGAAATCAATAGAATTCCAGAATTTTGTAATAGATATTGATGAAAAAAATTACATAACAGGAATACGAATACTTGATGCTTCTAAAGTGTTTAAAATAGACAAGTATATTCTTAAAAACATAATTAAAGGGCAGTTCAAAGCAGAAGTCAAGAATAAAATAATAACAATCACACTGAATTTTGTAAGCAAAAAAAGAAACAAATTAGTAAACTTATTTGATACCAAACAAAACTATGTCCAGCAGATAATCGCGCCAGCAACACAAAATATTTCTGATTCAAGAGTAGAGTGCGCAACTACATAAATAATATTTTTTGAGCATAAATGTTTCTGACAAAACATTTATATACTAATATATATAGTATTCTTGAAGTATGGCAAAAAAGAGGCAGAAAAGAGTAGCTAAAAGTCCTGTGAACAAGACAGATTTCTACAAATACTTCTTCATAATCATATTTATTTTCTTAGCGTTCTTATCATACTTAGTAGTAAAACCATTCATAAACTCAATCTTGGCAAGCATGGTAATAGCATACATATTCTATATACCATACAAATGGCTATACAAGAAAATACCCAACAGAACAGTATGTGCTCTTATAATGTCCCTCATAATCATAATATTACTCCTGGTTCCAATAGGGTTTGTGCTGAAAATGAGCACAGAAGACGCGCAATACCTTTACCTAAGAACAAAACAAAGAATATTATCCGGAGATATTCTGGGAGTAGACTGTGGAAACGGAGTACAGACAAACCTTTGCAAAGGAGCACTATTTGTGCAAAAACAAATAAAAGACCCAAATGTACAATACTATCTTAAAGACATTCTCTCCAGAACAACAACATTCATAATAAACAAAACATCAGAATTTATATTATCCCTTCCAAGAATATTATTACAAATATTCATAACATTCTTCATGGTATTCTACCTGTTAAAACAAGGACCAGAACTAGTACAAAAAATCAAAGCATTAGTTCCACTTACAGAAGCACACCAAGCGCATGTTTACAAAAAATTAAAAGACACATCATACGCAGTAATATACGGAGCAATAGTAATAGCATTAATACAAGGAGCACTCGGAGGATTAGGATTCTGGATAGTAGGAATAAAAGCAGCACTGTTCTGGGGATTGCTGATGTCAATATTTGCACTAGTCCCCTTTGTGGGCACTGCAGTAATCTGGCTGCCAGCAGCATTATTACTGATATTACAAGGATTTGCAGACGGCAACACAATGATAATATGGAAAGGAGTAGGACTAATACTTTACGGAACAATCATTGTCGGAGGAATAGACAACCTAATCAAGCCGAAAATCATAGGAACAAAAGCAGGAATGCATCCTGTTCTGGTACTATTGGGCGTGTTAGGAGGTTTTGCAATCTTTGGATTTGCAGGATTCCTTATCGGACCAATGATACTCGCAGCAAGTGTCTCATTCTTGGACTTATACCAAAAAGAAAAAAAAGTATAGAATGGAATTAGTAATAAAGGACCTGGACATTGCAACAGGAGGAATAAAAGTAGTAATTCTCAACCAAAAAGACGCAGAAAAACTAGACCTCCACCATATGGACAGAATAAGAGTAAAAAAAGGAAAACAAAACTGTGTTGCAACACTAGATATAGCAGAAAGCAGAAAA
This sequence comes from Candidatus Woesearchaeota archaeon, assembly GCA_014729195.1. Lineage (GTDB taxonomy): Archaea > Nanobdellota > Nanobdellia > Woesearchaeales > ARS49 > WJKI01. The sequence continues at coordinate 302 of WJKI01000007.1, read as the reverse complement.
GCAGTTCCATCAGGAAAAATAGGAATGTTTGAAGAAACACTAACTTCTTTAAAAGCAAAACACGGACAAAAAGTCAAAATAAAACTAGCAAAAAAACCAGAATCAGTCTATTACATCAAAGAAAAACTCAAAGGAAAAAAACTAAATTCAAAAGAAATAATGCTCATAGTAAAAGACATAGTAAATGACGAACTAACAGACATAGAACTAACAAGCTATGTTCTAGCAAACTACACACAAGGAATGACAGCAAAAGAAGTATATGAACTGACAAAAGCAATGATGAAAACAGGAACAACAAT
>WJKI01000051.1 GCA_014729195.1 Candidatus Woesearchaeota archaeon | reverse complement strand
TATGGAGAAAAAGCAGCCAAGATTCTGATGGAAAACGGAATGGGCTGTGTAGGATGTCCCGGAGCACAGGCAGAAAGCATAGAAGCCGGATGTAAAGCCCACGGGCTTAGTGATGAAGATGTGGAGAAAGTAGTTAAAGGATTGAAGGAACTGGAAACTGAAGAAAAATAAATGCATAAAAAATATAAATGCCTTTTATTGCTCTTTTCTAAATGAAATATGTAGTAACCGGCGGAGCAGGATTTGTAGGCAGCCATATAGTAGAAGAATTAGTCAAGCAGAAAGAAGAAGTCATTGTTTTTGATAATTTTTGCACAGGAAATATCCAGAATATTAAACCTTTTCTTGATAAAATAGAATTAATAAAAGGAGATATTCGTGATTTAACTCTTCTGAAAAAAGCAACAAAAAATGCAGATTACATTGCGCATCATGCTTCCTTAATCAGTGTTCCAGAATCTATTGAAAAACCAAATGAATACTATGATGTAAATATTAATGGACTGCATAATGTACTGGAAGCAGCAAGAATCAATGATGTTAAAGGAATAACCTTTGCATCATCTGCTGCAGTGTATGGAAATAATAATACGGAAATCCAAACAGAAGAATCAAAATTAGAGCCTGAATCCCCCTATGCGATAACAAAAATTACCGGCGAAAACCTATGCAAGTTCTTTAACCGGGTTTATGGAACGAATGCAATAAGTTTAAGGTATTTTAATATATTCGGGCCGCGGCAAAACGCAGATACTGCCTATGCGGTTGTTATTCCTATTTTTATCAAAAAAATGTTATCTGGCAATTCTCCTATGATACATGGAACAGGAGAACAGAGCAGAGATTTTATTTATGTAAAAGACATTGTGAAAGCGAATCTGGCAGCACTGCAATCAAAAAATAACGGGGGCGGAGTTTTTAATGTTTCAACAGGACAAGACATATCTGTCAATTTCCTGATTGCAAAAATAAATGAATTAATACGAACAAATTTAAAATCGGTTCATGGAAAATCCCGGCAAGGAGATATATTCAAGTCGTGCGGAAATGCAAATAAAATTAAAGAAAAAATGAAATTTAGCGCAGAAACACCTTTTGAACAAGGATTAAGGAAAACAATAGATTGGTTTAAGCAGAATACCGCTTGAAGGTGTTCTTTTTGCCTCTTGTGTTTGTATTTTTTGGAATATACTTTGTTCTTGATAAATGTTTAAATATAAGTTGTGTATTCTTGTGTTTAGTAGCTTTTTTGAACCACAATATCTAGTGGTTTTATGTTACTTTTGAACAATAACAAATACAAAATAGGTGATAGAGTGCGCTGCCCTTTTTGCTTAAAAACAGATACCAGAGTTCTAGACAGCAGACTAACAGCAATCCAAGATTCAATAAGACGCAGAAGAGAATGCCCAGACTGCTCAAAACGATTCACAACATATGAACGCATAGAAGACACAAACGTATCAGTAGTCAAAAAAAACAACGTGATAGAGCAATTTGACAGGCAAAAACTCATCACAGGAATGCTCAAAGCCTGTGAAAAAAGACCAGTAAAAAGAGACAAAATAGAGCAAGCAGTAGATGAAATAGAATCAGAACTGCGCAAATCAGGGAAAACAGAAATCACCAGCAGAAAATTAGGAGAAATGGTGATAGACAAGCTTCTTTTACTTGACCAGGTAGCATACCTGAGATTTGCATCAGTCTACAAACGATTCACAGATATAAATCAATTTGCAAAAGAAGTAAACAAACTAAAAAACCGGAGGTTGGGATAAATGGCAATTACACAAATAAAAAAACGAAACAACAAAACAGAAGCATTTGACAGGGTGAAAATATCAAACGCAATATACAAAGCAGCAGTGGCAGTAGGAGGCAAAGACAGAACAAGAGCAGACGACTTATCAAGACAGGTTGAAAAAGTAGTTGAAAAAAAATTCGGAGACAGAATACCCACAGTAGAAGAAGTACAGGACATAGTCGAAACAGTCTTAATAGATCAAGGACATGGAAAAACAGCAAAAGCATACATTCTTTACAGACAAAGACACAAAGAAGTAAGAGATGCAAGAGTTGCACTTCTTGGAAAACACACAGACCTGAAAATATCATTAAATTCCTTAGCAGTATTAAAAGGAAGATACCTACTAAAAGATCCAGAAGGGAACATAATAGAAACACCAGAAGAATTATTCCACAGAGTTGCAGAAAACATATCCCTTGCAGACGAAAGATACGGCGGAAAACCAGAAAAAACAGAAAAAATATTCTATGAAGAAATAACCTCCATGAAATTCATGCCCTGCTCACCAACACTGATGAACGCAGGAGCACCACTGCAGCAATTATCTGCCTGCTTTGTACTTCCTGTAGGAGACAGCATAAAGGAAATATTTAACGCAGTAAAAGCAACAGCAATAATCCACCAGACAGGAGGTGGAACAGGATTTAATTTTTCCAGACTGCGCCCAAGAAAAGACATAGTAATATCGACAAAAGGAATAGCATCAGGACCATTATCCTTTATTAGAGTATTTGACACAACAACAGACGTGATAAACCAAGGGGGAAAAAGAAGAGGGGCAAACATGGGAATACTCCGGGTAGATCATCCGGAAATAATGGACTTCATAGTGGCAAAAGAAAAAACAAACGTACTAAATAATTTTAACATATCAGTTGCATTAACAGACAAGTTCATGGAAGCAGTAAAGAAAAACGAGGAATACAATCTTATTAATCCACGCACAAACAAACCCTACAAAAAACTCAGCGCAAGAAAAGTATTTGATTTAATCATACTAATGGCATGGAAAAACGGAGAACCAGGAATAGTATTCATTGATGAAATCAACAGATTTAATCCAACGCCAGATGTGGGAGAAATAGAAAGCACAAATCCCTGCGGAGAACAACCCCTGCTTCCATATGAAAGCTGTAATCTCGGCTCAATAAACCTGGCAAAATTTGTGAATCAAGAAACTAAAGAAGTAAAGTGGGAGGCATTGAAAAAATCATGCCAAATTGCGGTTCATTTCATGGACAATGTAATAGACATGAACAACCTGCCTTTGCCAGAAATAGAAGAAATGACCCGAGCAAATAGAAAAATAGGCATAGGAGTAATGGGCTGGGCAGATATGCTGTACCAATTACGGATTCCATATAATTCAGAAAAAGCAATACAATTAGCAGAAAAAGTAATGAAATTTATAGACGATGAAATCAAAAAATCATCAGAAGAACTTGCAGCAAAACGCGGACCATTCCCAAACATAAGAAAAAGCATATACAAAAACCAAAAACCAATCAGAAACGCAGCACGAACAACAATCGCACCAACAGGAACAATCAGCATGATAGCAGACTGTTCATCCGGAATAGAACCCTTGTTTTCCATTGCATACATGAAAAGAGTTATGGGAGGACAGGAATTAACCTATGTAAACCAGCACTTCCAGAATATACTCCGCGAAGAAGGCATATACTCTGAGGAACTGATTCAAAAGGTAATAAACAAAGCAAGCATACAAGACATAAAAGAAATACCCGAACAAATAAGAAAAGTATGCGTCACTGCATTTGACATAACACCCGAATGGCACGTCAAAATGCAGGCAGCATTTCAAAAATACACAAACAACGCAGTAAGCAAGACAGTAAATTTTCCAAATGACGCAACACCTGCAGAAGTTGAAAAAGTATACATGATGGCGTATGAAACAGGATGCAAAGGGGTAACTGTTTATCGCGACGGAAGTCGTGAAGGCCAGATATTAAATGTGGAATCAAAAAAGAAAGACAAAGACAGCAAAGAAAAAGATTCAGAGAGAAAAGAAAATGAACAATCTGAACAAACAGCAAAAGAAGTAACCACAAAAAAAGAAACAACAAAAAATACAAAATGTCCTGAATGCAAAACAGAAATGCACTTTCAGGAGGGATGCTCGACATGTCCGGCATGCGGATACTCGAAATGCAGCTTATGAAACAATTAGGGCTAGTCCAAGTATATACGGGCGAGGGAAAAGGAAAAACAACCTGTTCATTAGGTTTATCCCTGCGCGCAGTAGGACAAGGATATAAAATATACATGATACAGTTCCTGAAAAGCGGAGACACAGGAGAACTGTTCAGCATAAAGAAATACCTTCCAAACATGACTATCGCACAATTCGGCAAGGAAGCGATAACAGACACTCAACTAAAAATGTTTGAATTTGACGGGGAAGGAGACTTGGAAGCAACAGGAGGAAAATACCAGTTTCTTCCTGATGAAGCAGAAAAAGAACCTGCAAGACGAGCACTAGAACATGCATTTAACATAATTACTTCAGGAGAATACAACATAGTAGTACTGGATGAAATAAACTGTGCGATGCACAAGGGACTTATAGGAATAAAAGATGTCCTAAAATTGATTGAAGATAAACCAGAACACGTAGAACTAATACTAACAGGCAGAAATGCACCGCATCAAATACTTGAACGAGCAGACCTTGTGAGTGAAATAATGATGCGAAAACATCCCTGGGAAAAAGGCATAGATGCAAGAAGAGGTATAGAATTTTGAATCAAATTAATAATTATTTAGCAGGAATATTACGAGTAGGACACAACACAAGAGAATTTACACTACATAATATTCCCTCTTATTCTCCGCACGATAAAATAATATTAACTACATTAGATGAAGGAATTTACACTGGAAAATTAGGATTATTTTTAACCAACGCGGATTTTAGCAGACACCCTGATGAAACAATAAAAGATTTTGTAGAAATCGCTATCAACCGAGAAAACTCAATCGGACCAGTAAGACCCATTCTTACCGCATCTGAAACAATATGGAGCGGGGAGGAGGCAATTGAACATAATTTATACCATGTTTTCTACCAAAGAACACATGCACATCCAAGAAAAGGCATACAAGATATTATGGAACTTAGCTTAGACAGCCTATTAAAAGAGTCATATCAAATTCATCCCGGTCACCAAGCAATACTTGATACAATAATGGTTCGACGCAAAAATATTACAGAAATACCAAGAATACTAAAAATAGATATACAAACCAATGGAAAAAAACCAAAAGTTAATGTATCATAGACAATATAAAAGCTTAAATATAATGTACGCACATAAATGGTGGGGGCAAAATGACAGAAGATTCATTAGTAATCACATATGAGACATTATATGAAATACTCAGAGCAGAAAAAAACAAAGAAGAACTATGCGAACTAGATGAAAATTTTTATGTAAATGTTCTTAATTATCTAAAAGAAAAAACCCAAATACTGCAGGAAGCATCATCAAAAAGCGACATATTCTCAATGGATGAAAAAGACAACACCCAAGTGCAACTTCAAAACATACGCAAAATAATAAAAGAAATCTATGAACGCAGAGAAAAAAAAATAATAGGAATGGCCTTAAACAAATCCAGGACAAATTCAGATATAATAGACACTTCAAATTTACTCACCCCTGAAAAAAAATTTTTTGCAACACTATGCGATTTATTTGACAATTTTAGAATAGGAATACTTGCCCGAATATTAAAACTTCAAGATCCAAATCTCTCAATTGAATGTTCTATGGATACATCTGAGTTAAATTCTTCGGAAAAACAAAAAAATGAAGAAACAGAAGAAGAATCCAAAGAGAACGTCCAAGAAAAAACCAAAACAGAGCCAATAACAATACCAAAACCAACCCAGATTCCAGAACAAGAAAAAAACATACCTGAATCACAAAAACCAGAAATTGCCTCTCAAACCACCAAAAAAATAAAAATAACCAAGGCAACAGAACAATTCATAGGCAAAGAACTGGAAATGTACGGGCCATACAAAGAAGAGGAAGTAACTGAAGTACCCTTGGAAATAGCTGAAATTCTAATAGGCAAAGGCAGTGCTGTAGAGGTAGAATAAAGGAAAATCACAGGAAATCCTTGATTTTTCAAGTTCGATTTTAACACATAAAAACCAGAACCTTTTTAAATAGATGTCTGTTCATAGAATAACATGAAACTGCCCAAGACGAGAAAAACCTATTGTCCCAAGTGCAAGAAACATACCGAACACAAAGTAGCTGAAGCTAAAAAAAGGACCATGGGAACTGCCCATCCTCTTGGATACGGAAGTAAAATAAGAGCAAGAAAAAGAGGTAGGATGGGAATGGGCTCAATGGGAAGATACTCCAAAAAACCAGGAAGCAAATTCAAGATGACTGGAAAAAAACAAACCAAAAAAATAGACTTACGATACACTTGCACCGTATGCAAGAAATCACATACAGTAGGAAAAGCATGGAGAGCTAAAAAGGTGGAATTCAAATGAAAGTAATCAAAGAAACAAAATCAAAATTTATCAAAATCCGATGTCCGAAATGCAAAAATGAACAAATCATGTTTGGAAAAGCATCAAATAAAGTAAAGTGTTTAGTATGCGGAAAAATTCTCGCAGAGCCAACAGGCGGCAAAAGCAAAGTCAAAGCAAGAGTATTAGAAGTACTTGAGTAATTAACATCTATACTAAACGGGGGGAAGTAAAACTTGCTATTAAAAAGAACAGGATTTCCACAAGAAGAAGAACTGGTATTATGCACAGTTACTGCAGTCCACTATCATTCTGTTTTTGTAACACTTGATGAATACGGCAAAACAGGATTAATACATATTTCGGAAATAGCGCCCGGCCGTATCAGAAACATACGCGATTATGTAGTAGAAGGAAAAAAAGTAGTATGCAAAGTCCTTAAAATAGACAAAGAAAAAGGACACATAGACTTGTCATTACGAAGAGTGAATGAAAAACAAAAACGAAGCAAACTCAACCAAATAAAACAAGAACAACTAGCAGAAAACATAATACAATACGTTGCCAAGCAAAACAAGAAAAAACCAGAATTTCTTTATCAAGAAATAACCAAAAAAATATTTCAGGATTACCACAGCCTATTTGACGCATTTGAAGAAGTATCACAAGACAAACTTGACTTAACAAAGTATCTAGACAAAAAACTTGCCTCTCAATTGACAAAAATAATACAACAAAGAATCAAACCACGAGAAATAGAAATCAACGGAGAAATAAAGATAATAAGCACTGTACCCAACGGTGTAGAAACAGTAAAAGAAATCCTTACCAAAGCAGAAAAAACAAAAGGAAACCCTATAATAAAGTATAAAGGAGCAGGAATATTCACAATAACAGTTAAATCTGATGATTACAAAAAAGCAGAAAAAATTCTAAAACACGCAATAGAAAACGCAGAAAACGAAGCAAAAAAGCAAAAAGCAACATTTGAGTTCAGTAAAACAGAAAAGGATTAATCCTTATGAAAAAAATTTTAAAATGCGCAAATTGCGGAGAATACACTCTAAAAGAGAACTGCTCCTGCGGAGGAACTGCAGTAATAATAAAACCTCCAAAATACTCTCCGGAAGATAAATACGGAAAATACCGAAGGAAAGCGAAATGTGGAAAATAAATAAAAAAGCCAATAAAATTGCATTACGCAACCCCATACTAATCGAAGGACTGCCAGGAATAGGAAATGTAGGAAAAGTAGCAGTAGATTTTATGATCGATGACCTAAAAGCCAAAAAATTATGCGAATTTGAATCCCACGCATATCCTCATTCAGTATTTGTAAACGAAAAAAACCTGATTGAATTACCAACAATTGAAGTGTATTACAAACAACTTAAAAACAAAAAAAATGATCTGATGTTCTTATCAGGAGATGTACAACCAGTAGATGAAATGTCATGCTATCAATTCTCGGAAAAAGTAATAGAACTATTTCAAGAATACAAAGGCAAAGAACTAATCACACTAGGAGGAGTTGCTTTAAAAGAAGCGCCAAAAAAACCGCAGGTATACTGCACAGGAAACTGTTCAAAAATGATAAAAAACTACGCAAAAGGAATGGCAATAAACAAAAACTTATACGGAGCAATCGGTCCGATAATCGGTGTTTCCGGACTATTATTAGGGCTTGCCAAGAAAAGAAACATACCCGCGATAACACTACTCGCAGAAACATACGCGCATCCCATGTACCTTGGAGTCAATGGAGCAAAAGAAATATTGAATATCCTAAATAAAAAAATTGGAGTAAACGTAAGAATAAAAGAACTTGAAAAAGAAATAAAAGAACTGGAAGAAGAAATGCTAAAAGAAACAAACAACTCCTTAAAACCTGCCCGACTGAAGAAAATCAAAAGCAAGCTGAGAAATGACATGAATTATATAGGATAATTAAATCACAATATTTAAAAATTCAAACCTTAAATATACTAAAAAAGAGGAAAATGACAAAGACAATTGTATTAGGAGGAAGCAATTCTCATTCACTAGCAAGAAAAATAGCTAACAAGCTAAAGGCAAAATACGGAGTTTTGATAACAGACCGGTTTCCAGATGGAGAACTCTATTTAAGACTCCCCTTTTCTGTAAAAGGAAAGAAAGTGATCTTGATTGAATCAATGCATCCAAATCCTGACCGCATTTTAATAGAAACAATATTTGCATCACGAACCTGCAAAGAACTTGGAGCCAAAGAAGTTGTTCTTGTTGCACCGTATTTAGCATATCTACGGCAGGACAAACGATTTCATCCCCGCGAATGCTGGTCAAATAGAATAATGGCCGCGCTCGTGACTTGCGCAGATAAAATGGTAGTAGTAGATCCGCATATCCAACGAATCAAAAATTTGCATGAAATATTCAATATGCCTGCTAAAAAAATAAGCGCTAATTCAGTATTAGGAGATTATATTAAAAAAAACGTAAAAAATCCATTAATCCTAGGTCCTGATTGGGAAAGCTTTCAGTGGGCAGAAAAAATTGCAGAAAAAATAAAGGTAGAATCAACTGTCCTACGCAAAAAAAGGTATACTTCGCGCTCTGTACGAATAAAACTGAAGGGAGACATTGCAATTAAAGGGAGAAATGTAGTGATAATCGATGACATAATAAGTTCAGGGCATACAATGATAGAAGTGGTAAAACAAGCCAAGAAAAAGAAAGCAAAATCAATAACCTGTCTGGCGGTCCATGGAATATTTTCAGAAAGAGCATACTCTAAGATTAAAAAAGCCGGAGCAACAAAAATAATAACAACAAACACAATAGAAAACAAGACAAGCAAGCTGGATGTGAGTGGAGTTATTACTAAATCACTTACATAATCTCTTAATCTCTTTTGCAAGACGACTTCTATTTGCGGGTTCAGACCGTAAATGACCTGCCAAAGTAAGAAATAATTTTGATTTTGGCAATGCCTTGTGAAGCTTATACGCACTAATCGGGGGGCAGATCATGTCATACCTGCCGTTGATAATAGAAACAGGCAGATGCCTTATTTTTCCAATATTTTTCATAATATAATCATTTGGCAAAAAACAATTCTTAGCAATATATGTTGTTTCTAACGGAGACATACCTTTCCACAATTCTGGCTTTTTTTTCATTATCTTCTTGTTCTTTTTTTCATCCAACACCAAAGAAGCAATATTAAGCTCATACAAAGTCCAGGCATATGCGAATTTATTCCTTATTTTCTTACTTTTGGATATATTTTTTGCATGATAAAATTTAATTATGTCTTTATGGTACTTCTTAGGAACGTCCTTAATTGCTTCTTCCCAAACTTCGGGGAAAAAATTGCCAACCCCTCCACCAGTATAATGTTTGTTTTCCTCCTTAGTCGCCAAATAAATACCTCTGAGAACCATTCCTTTGACATTTTCAGGATGATTAATCGCATAAACCAAAGACAAGGTAGAACCCCAAGAACCACCCATCAAATAAACCTTTTTTTTACCAAAAAAATTTTCAATAAGCTTTTTCATATCTTCAACAAGTTTCCAAGTAGTATTATTTTTTACAGAAGCAAAAGGTTTGCTTTTACCAGCTCCACGCTGATCGTAAAAAAGAACATTATGCTTATGAGAATCAAAAAACTTCCTATGCTTGGGAGTAAAACCCGCACCAGGACCGCCATGAACAAAAACAATAGGAATACCTTTAGGATTGCCGTATAATTCATAATACAATTCGTGGCCATCTGTAACAGGAAAATAGCCTTTTTTGTAAACACCTCTTTTCATGACAAAAGCAATATTGTTTAAGTATAAAAGGTTTTCTTAAGAAAAATTATTTCAAAACTCCATCTTCAGGATAAACAGGAAACTGCTGAGGCAAAGGTTTGCACAATTTGCCTGGGTTGTCTCTTTGATAATCCTCAGAAACAGGAATACAATTAACAAATAAACACTCATGTCTGGTAGCAAGACGATAATCAGGAGGACAGGCCCCGCCGCCAAAACTTTCCAAAGCACCTTTTCTGAGAACAGTCTCTCTTGGAACTCCATCTCCACCATGTGCTTTTACAATCCTATCCTTAACTAAAACCTGCGTTGCATAACCTTCACGCATTCCACCACCGTAAGTCCCCATAGCAGAAATATTAGGTCCTATCATGAAAATAAGTCCCACAATAGCAAAAACAACAATAAAAGAAAAAAGCATTAAAATATGCTTTTCCAATTTAACCCCTTGGCACAAACTCAGAAACCCTTACATATTCGCAAGGGACAGGCCTTCCATTTGCGTCAACAACAGTATAATCATAATAATATGGATGCACTGCTATCTTATTAGGATAGCAAGGATTTGTTTCTTCAGACGCAGAGCGAGTCATACCATTTTTAACATTACCTTTTCTATAATCATACTGCATAGCAGTTTGTGTAGGATCAGTGGGTGAAACAATCCTTTCCTTATACATTTCACCGGTTACGTAAACCTTTGGTACACCAGGATTATTAACAACCTGAGCACTCATTGCTCCTGAGAACAACAACACCAAACTTGTCACTCCTACAACAGCAACCAAACCCAAAAGGGCATATGAAATCATTTTTAATTCGTCCATAATTCACACCTCTTTAATAATTTTAAATTACTCCGTTTGCTCCAACGACCTGGCAGCAATATGCACTTGCAGAATGCTCAAAACATTTAGCACCTCTTTGTTTGTAACCTAACATTTTAGTGTATGATGCTCTTGCAAAGTTTTCCGGGCAAGTTGTTTGTAGCGTAGGAATCTGTCTTACTCCTCTTTCATAATACATGTACTGCGGGTTGTCCTGGGCATAATATTCGTCTCCTCCAACACCTGCGGCATGCCTATCCTGTAACATAGGATAATCAACATCTTTAATTGCTCCACCGTATATCTTAGGCAGAGAAACACTGTATGCACCACTTTTCATAGCAGTTGAAAACATCAGAACTAATCCTATTATTGCAAGAACCGCTGCAATTCCTAAAATAGCAATACCGATACTCTTTTGATCAGCCATTATCTATCACCTCAATTTTACAAATTAAATTGTTATTATCCTATGATTTGAATTATTAGTATATAAACTTATCGATTTTTTATATTTACAACAGAATAAAAAATTTTAAAAGAAATTCAAGAAAAGTAAGAAAAAAAATAAAAAATTAATTTATTCTAGTCCTGGTGCTTCACAGCAGTAACCATCAAGGGTAGGTATGTAATCAGAGCATCCAAGACCTCTTGATTCTGAAACTAATTTTTGTCCGTAATCAACTTTTTGCAAATATGGACCGCATGTGGTTGAATCACTTGGTATGCTTATCCAGCCTCTTTTTCTGCTAGGAATTCGCAATACTTGTGGTTCTTCTCCAGGGCGACCAGCGCCGCTAATAGCTCTACCTTCTCCGTATGGTAAAGCAACACCTTCGATTGCACCGCCGTAAACCTTATTCGCTTGTGGTATTACAACCTCTCCTGTGTTCTTTGCTCCAGCAAAGAGAAGAACTAATCCAACAATAGCGATAACAGCCACTACACCTAATATTGCGAGTGCAATTCCTTTACTTTCTTCTGCCATTTCATAATCACCTCTCTTGGTCTTATTTAATCAAGATTAATTCTTGAATAAATAATCTTATATTTAAACTTTTCGATTTTTTCTTGATTTTCTGTTTTTTGTAGAAAATTTCCAAAAGTATATAATTAAAAATACAACTCCCACAGTTATAGCTGAATCAGCTATATTAAACGCAGGCCAAAACCCAAAATCAACAAAATCAATCACAAAGCCATACATTATCCTATCTGTAAGATTTCCCAGCGCCCCTCCTAAAATCAATGCCAAGGAAATTATGAAAAATACGCCATTTGTTTTATCCCTGCAATAATAATAAACAATTCCTATGATTATCAAAACAATAACCATAATAAGAACAAATCTTATTTCAGGAAGATCAAACAAACCAAAACCAATACCATAATTCTTCACAAAATGAATGGTCAAAAAAGAAAATTCCTTAGAATACATATAAATGGACACGAAATATTTAGACAATTGATCTAGCAACAAGATAATTAAAGCAATTCCAAAGAAAATCCAATGCTTATTCAGCGCCATCGTGGAGTTTCTTCTTCTCCTGCAGCAATCTTTTCCAGTCTTGCAATTCTATTATTAATATTTTCCAGAACTGCCTTGATTGCATCTAATTTAGCATTAATTAAATCAGCTTTGGAAGAATCATCCCGGGGCGGTTCAAAACCAGGACGAGAAATGTTCCCCGCGGGGGCGGGTTCTTCAAAACGAGGCATTGCATGCTCCCTCATCGGAGGCATATCTCCTGCGGGAGGGATATCTGAAGGAGGCATATTATGTGAAATATCCTCTGATTCCTTTTTTTTCTTTAAACCAAGCTTTTCAAAAATTGACATTATAAACACCTCTTAAGCAGTTTCGGGCAAAAAGCCCAGCATCCACCCTGTGGGAAGGATTTTAATAATTTTCAACGTAATAGTTTCAGGATAAATAAAAATATTGTTATTAAAATATTCTGTAAAAACAGAATTCTGTTCAAGAAACTTAGCTATCATAAAACTAAACAAAACAGATTTCAAATGATCTTCAGTAGGAAAAATCTTATTAACTTCTCTGGTGATAACCGGCTCAAGCTCTTTTCCCTGTTCTAAAACCATCTTATCAATAATAAACCGCCGAGCATTATCTGATTCAAGAATTTTCTTGACATCAGCCATAGAAAACATATAATCCTCAGTACCAATAACATCCAGATCATCAAAGGCAGTCCAGTCAAAAATAATCAACCAGTTCTTGTTTCCCTTCATCGCATTAAATTTTTGTTCAGAATAAAGTTCATCTAAATTATCCACTGCAGTTACAGGTACAGGAACAGAAACATCCTTGCTAATAACTGCGGCCGGAATATTTCCGTCCATGTCAAGCACTAATAACTTTTCATCAGAAAGAAAATTTTTCTTTAAATTATACGCATCTTTGATTACATATGCTCCTGCACCGATAACCAAAACAACGATTGCGACAATCAATATGATTCTTACTATTTTTTTAACAAAACGAATAAGCACTGCAAGAACAACAATTAGCAAAAAGAAAACAATGACCGCAGCAAGTAATGTATTCATACAGACAGAATTAAAACCAAGGTTTATAAATTTTTCTTACAGAAATGTGTAAGGGGACAATTGGTGCAAACAGGATTTTTTTTACAGTGTCTTTTTGCCAATTCAACAATTAAGGCATGATATTCATTAAAAAGACCTGTTTTGTTCAGAACATTTTGATGAAACAAATCCTGCAACTCCAAATATTTTGTTTCTTTTTTGCAAATACCCAGACGGGAAAAAACTCTTTTAGTGTATAAATCGACGACAAAAAAAGGTTTTTTGAAAGCATATAATAAAATCGAATCTGCTGTTTCCGGACCTATACCTTTAACAGACAATAATCTTTGACGCAGTTTCTTTACAGGAATTTTTTCCAAATCCTTGTTTTCGGAGATAAATTTAGAAATATTTTTTAGATATACTGTTTTTTGATTGAAATATCCTGCAGACCTAATAAAACCCGCCAGTTTTTTATTATCGGTTTTTAGCAGTTTGCCCGGAGAAATCAAATTATTTTTTCTTAGCTTATCTAATGCTTTTTCAACGTTTTTCCACGATGTATTCTGAGTTAGAACTGCTCCAAGAATTATCTCAAACTGTTCTTTTTTTGTTCCTGGAATTTTAAAATTATTTTTGTTATACTTGTTTTTGACCGGCCACCAGCCCTGCGGGCCGAACTCAGAATAAAGTGTATTATAAATGGTA
>WJKI01000006.1 GCA_014729195.1 Candidatus Woesearchaeota archaeon | reverse complement strand
ATTCTTTTTAATTCCTGCATTTTAAGTAGATTAGAGAACTGGTTTAAATATTTATCTATTGGAACGCCATCAGAGATTGTTGCTTGCCAATATTTTTCAATAATTTACTATGCTTTGTTAAAGAATTTAAGTTGTAATTAAACTTTCTTTTGATTAAATGAGTTGCATAATTGAGCATCAGTTCTTTAGAGGCGAAATTGATTGGTTTTGAAATACCTAGATGGTTTCAATGACTGTGAGTTGTTGGGGCGTGTTAGATTATTAGGAAGAATATTAGAACGAATGGATTATTTCATTAACTTGATTGTTTAATTTTTGTCTTATTTTATACATATTTGCTGTACTTGCATAGGCATTCCATCCTTGCATGCTTTCTAGGATCTCTTCAGAATTTATAATGCTTTTTTTGTAATCTTTCTCGAATTGTTTCAGTCTTCTGTGCATTTTGTTAAGATTGCTTTTTCTTAATAATTTGAAATGGTAGAATATTCTGAATCCCAGCAGCCCAATGCCTTTTGTAAAGGTATTATTTTACATTTTTGAGGATGAAGCTCTAATTTTAGTTGTGTTTCTAAAAATCGTACAATTTCTTTTTTATATTCTTTTAATTGTTCTTTTGAACTGTGTAGTATGATAAAATCGTCAACGTATCTTAGATAATATTTTATTCTTAGTTTGTGTTTTACGAATTGATCCAATTCATTCAAATAAACATTAGCAAAAAATTGTGAAGTTAAATTCCCTAAGGGCATACCTTTGCCTTTTTCATCAGTATAATGATTATTAATAATTTTGTTTATCAACCATAATATTTTTTTGTCTTTTATCCTTCTTTTAAGTATATTCATTAATATTTTATGATCAACATTTTCAAAATAATGTTTTATGTCTGCTTTAAAAGCGAATCCCTTTACTTGATTATTATTTTTAGCATGACTTATTTTCTTGCCGTTATTCGCGATTTTTCTTTTGAAATAATCAAATCTTTTCAGAGCAGCATGCACTCCTTTATATTTTCTATTGGCATAAGAATCATAAATAAATCTCTTATCAAATATTGATTCAATTATATTGCAAATTGCATGATGCACAATCCTATCTCTAAAATCGGAAACACTAATCTTTCTTGTTTTAGGATCCCTCAAAATAAAAGTCTTAGGAGGAGCAGGAGAATAAGAACAAAACAATAAATCCGCGCGCAATTGTAACAGATTATTCTTTAAATCTTTTTCAAATTTAATAACATAAGATTTTAGTGTTTTTCTTTTTCTAGCTTTTTTAAAAGCTAATTCTAGATTCTCATAAGAACACAGTTTTTCATAAAAATTGTTATAAGTTCTCATGATTATCTTGATTATAATTATCCCGACAGCACTAGACTATTCCGACAAAGCGACCATTGTTGTTGAGGTTGTTGTTGCCATTAAGATTGTTGTTGTAGTTGTTGCCGGCAAACACCAAACGGTCCGCGAGTAGCCCTTCCACTTAAAAAAAGCCACTGCTGTTTCAAACGTTCGTCTTGACTACTTGCTGTTACAGCTGTATTTCATAACTACTAAGGTAGTATTAGTGAAAAAGCGTGTAGTCCAGACTGCCTCTACTCATTCATCCTTACGTCCTGAATAGAATGCCGGGACAAAAAAATAAAATAAGAAGAAAATATAAAAAGATTAAGGAAAAAAATTATTCATACAGTTTATGCAATTCTTTCTTAAATTGTTCTTGCAATCTTTCAGCAACAAATCCTTTATCAATAGCAAGATTAAGAATTTGCTCTAATTTTGGCTTAACTATACCTTCGTTTCCTGTGGAATCGAGCGCGACGCCTTCGGCGTGTATAGGTACCCCGACAAAGCGACCACAGTTGCCGAGGTTGAGGTCGCCAAGAAGATCGCCGTCGTCGCCGGCAAACACCAAACGGCCCGAACAAATATCTAAATCAACACTTTCGCAATCATGCCAGTTGCCTAATCTAGAACCATAAACTTCGTTAGCTTTATCAAGATATTGACCAGATCTTTCAACACCACCCAAACGAGCAATAACCAATTCATTATCTCTTAAACTATCAACATCTTGAACTCCTGATTGCATTTTTTTAACAGTACCAAAATCAAGAACAACAGCATAAGTCAAAGGCAGTTCAGTTTGCTTAATAAAATCAACATAAGAAAAAACCGGAATTTCTGTTTTATCTGGCAGTTTACCTTTTAATAAATTATTAAATTCAGTCTCAGTAAGTCTTGCTGCTCCACTGGTAAGTCCTTGTTTATGTTCATATGCCTGTCTTATTCTGTCTGGATTTGTTAAAATTCCTTTACCGTGAGCAACTACATAAACAGGATTACCTTGCTTTGTTTTACCTTTATCTTCTTCTGTAGCTAAAGTAAACCAGTTATTCCAAACATAATCCTTCTTACCAGCTAGAATTCTTGCATCAGCTAGTTCTGGCAAGGACATAACATGTCCATCTCCACCAGCATATTTCTGAGCTTTTTCCAAAGCATCTGGCAATGAATCATCATAAAAAGGTTTGCCTACTTTGATTATTTTCGGCTGTTCAAATAAAACTTGTTCATTAGTCATTTTTCCCACCTATTACACTATACTGAATAGCAACATCCTTTAAAAAGATTATGGTTCAAAAGAATAGCTAGAACGACAATAAAAAGAACAACTCCAAAACCCGCTCATTAACCGAACCTTTTCGAAATATTTCTGAAAGCCACTGGTCAACTACAAATAAAACATATAAAGAATAAAGACATCTAATTCTATGAAATGTCAAGAATTCAAAGAATTCTTGAGCATGCTCAAGAACCATTACATTAATTATATAATTAAATGGTTCTTGACAAGAGAACACGCAGAACAGCTAAATAATGCTTTTCGGTCTTACGACACAAAAAGCAATTAGGCAGTTCTGCTCAACGTCCTCTTTTCTTAACAAAGCAAGACTCCCTACAAAAGGAGGAAGTCTTGCCTGAATTGATTTCCTTGGAGGAAATTTAAATGATATATTCAGATAAAATACACATATGGGATTTTCCGCCTACAAAAACTGCGTTACAACTTAAAAAAGAATTTCGAACCACTCTAATTAACAAAGCAATTCAAGTAATTGGATCAGAACCAAAAACAGTGTATTTATTAAATAAAAGAAGCAGACAATATGATATCCTGCGAAAATACAGTAGAGGTACACTGTATACTTTACGGGATAGCAACTCCAGAAATATTCCACTATGGATTGCAATAGAACTAACAAAAATTATTAGCAAAAGTAATCATAAAAATAACAAATGGATACAAAAATTAGAAAAAAATATTGATTATTATTGTTGTAATTCACCAAGTACATATAAAATAAAAAATCCTAAATTGCCTATTTTAATAACACCTGAATTTGTTTCTATTTTCTTTCACTTCTGTGGAGATGGTCATCTTAGTAATAAAAGACAAGTGATGGATTCTTATAGACAAATGAATTTAATTGGGTTAAAGAGAGTTTACAGTATATTAACAAATATTTTTGGTGATTTTGATTTAGCAATTAATCAATTTAATGTGGGTAAATTACATATTCCTAAAATAATTGGAGATATTTATCGCATGTATTATTCGGTTGAAGAATGTAGATGGAATTCTGCAAGAATTCCCGTCAAAATTAAAAATATGTCTAAAGACTTTTTATTAGCTGGTTTAATTTCATTCTTAGTAGATGAAGCAAACATTTCTGAAATAATTGAAATTTATTCTAAAAATTATGAATTACTTATGGATATCATAGATATAACTTCAAAATGTGGTTATAATACGAATCATATACGCAAAAAATATGCTTATGGTATTTTTGATTGTTATCGTTTTACAATATCATCCTCGTCTTATCATCAGTTATATAATGATATTCTCTTACTTAATAAACAATGGCCTTACTGTAATTTGGCACATAAAATAGATAAGTTGAAGCAATTAGCGACAAGATGTAATAAAAAGAATAAATCTAAAACACAAAAAGGAATGACGAAAAATAAAATTTTAAATAAACTGATACAACCTGATACCATATACAATTTATCTAATAAATTAAATCTTTCACCATCAACAATTCGAGAACATCTTTGGAAATTAGAAGAAGAATCTAAGATCATACGCATAAAAACCAACAACAGATCTTTATTATGGCAAACTAAAACTCAACCAATTTCTTTTGATGTTTGATATTTTTTAATAAAACGCTATTGTCCAAAAGAAAATCGATATTTGTTCCAAATTTTCGTTTAATTAGAATTTTTGCATATTTAATTAATAATTCTTTACTGCTGAACCTTATGGGTTTATTTTCTAATGCTTTCCTAGTTGCTTGTCTGCAAACAAAAACTCCCAATGGAACACTATATTCGCCAGTAATAAACCTTAAAACAAGTACACTCGCTTGTTTCTTAGATTTTGATAATTTTTCAGTTACACCTAATCTTGTTGCGTAGAATCCACCAGCACACTGCGCGGCATAAGTTTTTCTTCCGGCGTATGGTTCGTAATCTGTTGTATATTGCGTTTTATTAGTAATATTCCAAGAAGCATTAGGTAAATACGTTTCAAACAACTCATAAGACCAAACTTCTGGAAAACATAAAATAAGATAATAATTTCCCAAATACTCCCCAAAATATGCCTCATAAGAATCAATTTGATTATAATATTTAATTTGTTTTAATAGATTATTTCCAAGAGTACTGTCTGTACTTGTTATACTCCATCTTGTAGGAACTAATTTTCTGTTTAATTTTTTACCTAAAGTTCCAACACTTAACAGTTTGGACAAGAAATTCTCATCAAAACCGCTTTTGTATAAATATGTTAAAGCATTAACTGATTTTAAATCATGATCTGAAACAACCTTATCAACTTTAGTATGAATCTTAGGATTAGAAGTTACTTTTGCTTTTTTAAGATTCGCTGTAGGACCCATAGGCGCCAAAGTTGCAGAAGTATTCAACCGAAAAACAGGTTTTTTTTCCAGGTTTATTTCCAGGTCTACGGGTTTTGAAGCCATGCCAACTTCTTTAGAAATGTCCAAGTATCTGTTTTGTTGTTTTACATTTGCTTTGAATCTTGAATTGATTAAAGCAGACCTTAAATCGACTATTTGCGGGATAGAAAAATTTTCAGAAGACCAATGCAAAGGCGCATCATGAAGCCAGGCCTGCTCTAATACTTCTGGCGGAGACAACAAACCAACATTAATATACGGATAACCAAACCTTCCTATGAAAGGAGCTGGGCTTGAGCCATAGAAATCCTCTGATTTTAAACTATCCTTAACTTTGAATAAGGCATTATACTTAGCAGTAATAGGACAAAAAGACCTGCCGCAATTCTTAGGATTCCTGCCTTTACACTGAATACAAGGGAGATTCATGTTACACCCTGCTGATGCGGAGCCTAGTCTGCCTCTCCGCCTCGCTACGCTCGGGTCGACACGAATAATTTAAACTCTTTATCGGCAATTTACGCATCAGCATTTCATATGAATATAAGACACGAAGCTATATAAACACTATTATATTACAATTAATATATGGCAAAATATGTATCTTTGTTAAGCGGAGGAATAGACTCTCCAGCAGCAAGCTATTTAATGCTGGAAAAAGGAGCAGAGTTAATTCTAGTTCATTTTCATAATCAAACAATACACAAAGGAGCAGTTAAAGGAAAAGTCGAGAAATTAGCCAGGAAATTAAGCTCTTATGGAAAAATCAAACTATACATGATACCATTTGGAGAAATACAAAGAAAAGTAATACAAACAATAATTTCCAAAAACAGAATGATAGTATACCGGCGGATTATGTTCTGGATAGCTGAAAAAATACTTGAGAAAGAAGGAGCTGTTGGATTTGTAACAGGAGACTGCTTAGGACAAGTAGCATCCCAGACCCTGGATAATCTAGGAGTAATTCATTCTGCAGCCAAACATCCAATCTTAACACCATTATTAGGATATGACAAAGAAGAAATAAAACTAATAGCACAAAAAATAGGAACATATGAAATATCTATCGAACCATACAGTGACTGCTGTTCATTTATGATAGACAAACATCCTGAAACAAAAGCTAAACTTGAAAATATTGAAAAAGAAGAAAGTAAATTAGATATTTCTAAAGAGATGGAGAAAGCAGTTGAGGGAGCGGAAGTTATAATGTAACAATAATACAAAGATTTATTAATATATTATTACTTTTATTTACTGATGAAATACTTTGTTTTGGCGGGACTTTTAGTCATTTTAGTTCTGATTAGTGCATGCAGTTCTACTGAGACATATAAGCCAAATCCATACTTTTATAACACTACTGTGTTGTGCAGTTATGTTGGACAAGGAGAATATGTTACTAATGAAACAATTTCAACTGATACTTCTGAAAAAGCATTAACAGAACACTTTTCTAAATCATTGAAATGGACTAGCAAGCATATGTATTACGCATATGATAAACTCGCTCCGCAACAATTTATTTGCCAT
>WJKI01000050.1 GCA_014729195.1 Candidatus Woesearchaeota archaeon | reverse complement strand
TATTCATTTTGCTAATTCCTCATCTATTATTTTTTCAAATGCCCTTAGGGGTTTTGGTCCGATAATTGTTCTTCCGTTAATGAAAAATGTTGGTGTTCCATGAACTCCTGCTTTTATGCCGTCTTTAAAATCGTTTTTAACTTCTTCTTTGTATTTTCTTTCTTTTAGACATGCTGCAAATTGTTTCATATCAAGTCCATTTTCAGTAGCGATTCTAACTATATGCTCTAGATGATTTTCATCTCCTCCAGAACTGGAGCAGACATCCTGTTCAGTAAATAAGTCTTTATGATACTCCCAAAATTTGTCTTGTTCAAGTGCACATCCTGCTGCTTCTGCGTGTAGTGATGCTCTGCTGTGAATATTGTCTATTGGAAAATCCCGGAACACGAATTTTATTGTGTCTCCATATTTTTCAATTAGCTGGTTTACTATTGGTTGTGCTTGTCTTGAATATGGACAGGAATAGCATCCAAATTCTATTATTTCCACTTTTGCATTAGCAGATCCTAAATATGGATCATTATCTGCGTCTGGTGTTTTTATTTCTCCTGATGTTTTTGAATGGAGTTCTGTGAATTCTTCTCCTCCAAGAGCGTTGTATATGCAAAATCCGCTGTTTTCTTCTGGCCCATAGCAGTTTCCGTATAGGTAATAATTGTATCCTCCGTATACTGAATATCCTAAACTTATTACTAAAAGTATTACCAGTGTCCAGGAGAATATTTCAAAATGTTTGTAAACAAAGCGTGCAACAGAAGGGCTTTTTTTCATTATTCTGCCGATTATTGAACTTTTTACTCGTGTATCAAGTCCGGTTTTGCATTTTCTGAATGTTACTCGTAAGAATACGCACTCAAATGCTTCTTTTGCTAAAGGCCTGTGGCTGGCTGAAAAGATAGCTAATATACTGAATACAATAAGTGCTAGTATGCATATCATGTGGGTGTTATTACCTGATGGAGCAATTTAAAGCTTTTGTTTTTCTTAACAAATTGCCTTAAATTTCACACTCAGTTAATGCTGCTAGTTTGGATAATTCCCGGGTTCCAGGGTATAATTCTTCTTTGATATCCCATGTTGGGTATCCGCGGACTCCGGCAGTTTGGCATGCATCAGGATCTTTATCACAATCTGTGTAGTCTATGTATTGAAATGCCTCTCCAAACATTGATTTCTGGTTTTTGCAATGTCCGCACCATTCGGTGCCGTACATTTTTGCGCCTTTTTCAGTGAGACACTGCGCAAATACTTCTGTAGTAATTGCTGGTTTAGAACAGCCGAGTATACTTACTATAAGTAATAAAATTAAAAAAATAAAATATTTATTCTTCATTTTCTATTTGGCTTGAATTAATCAGTTCTCCTGTGCTTAAGTCTTTGTATACTATGTCTTGTGTCATGTCAAATCCTCTGAATACTAGTGTTCCGTCTTTTTCTGTTGTTCCTATTTGTTCCCATACTTCCTGTATTGCCGGATATTTTGCTGCTTCTGAACTTAAAAGTATTGTTGGAACTTTTGTTATATCGTATTTTTGGAGTATTTCTGCTCCTTTTGCGCTGTTAATGTCAATTGTTTCTTCGTTTTGTATGAATAGTCCAAAGGCCATTTCCATTATTACTTTGTGTTGTTCTACTTCATAACATTTTTCGCATGATTTATCTTTTACATAGGTAATATCTACTAGTCCTTCCAGATTTTTTGTTTCCAGATTGACATATGGCGGAGGTACATCCTCAAGTATTGCTGTATTTTCTATTTCCTTGAATCCACGCAAAGGAAGTTCGTCTATTTTTTCTCCTTGAAGAATTAATGTTGGAATCTTAGCTATCTCGTATTTTCTTATTAGGTCTTTTGCTTCCCTGCTTGATGCAAAAAGAATATTTGATTGTCTCATCACCACTAATGGTGTTTGTTTTAACTCCTGTATTACTTGGCTCATGTTTATGCATACTGTACATTCTTTTGCAATTATTGCTGTTGCAGTTACTTCTATTGGTTCTGCTGGAAGAACTTCCTCTGTGGTTGTTTTTTCTTTGTCTTTTTTGGTGTTCATATAATATACGCTTCCTAATGCTGCAAGTATTGCAATAATAACTACAATTGCAAGTATTAGTGTTTTTTTCTTGATCTTGATAGTTTCCTCATTTTTTGTTTTTGCCATTATTTTACCCCCTCTCTTCAAGCGATAAAGTTAAATACTACATCTCTCTTTTTAAATGTTATGGATAGTGAAGTTAATTTGCTTATCAAAAAATGGACTTTGCATAATGCTGTTAATTTTGGGGGTAATGCCAACCCCGGAGCAATTATTGGTAAATTGATTGCTGAAAAACCTGAGTTAAAAAAACAATTAAAAGAGCTCCAGCCTTTGATTCAGAAAACAGTTCATGAAGTTAATTCTATGGCTAATGATGAACAGTTTGCAGAGCTGAAAAAAATTGCTCCTGAATTGCTGGAGGAAAAACCTAAGGAAAAAAGAGAGGGCTTAAGGCCATTAGTTGACGCAGAAAAAGGAAAGATTGTTGTTCGTGTGGAGCCTTCTCCTTCAGGTCCTTTGCATATTGGACATGCATATGCTATAGGAATTAATTATGGTTATAAAAAAATGTATGACGGTAAATTATATGTAAGAATTTCAGATACTAATCCTGAGAATATTTATGCTCCTGCGTATGAATTAATTGAAAAAGATGCTAATTGGCTTACTGAAAAGGGGGTTACAGATTTTGTTATTCAATCTGACAGGTTGGAAAAATATTATAAAGTGGCGGAAAAATTAATTTCTGACTGCACTGCGTATGTTTGTACCTGTAATCCTGATGAGTTTCATTCTTTGATTAATAAAAAACAGGCTTGTCCTTGCAGGGATATTTCCCAGAAAGAGAATTTGTTAAGATGGGCCAAGATGTTTTCTGATTTTAGTCCTGGAGAAGCTGTTGTCAGGATTAAGACTGATGTTGAGCATTCTAACCCTGCCATGAGGGACTGGCCTGCACTGCGGATTAATGATCATGTTCACCCCAGAACAAAAGATAAATTTAGAGTTTGGCCTTTGATGAATCTTGCAGTTGCTGTTGATGATCATGATTTGGGAATGACTCATGTTATTAATGGCAAGGATCACGCAGATAATGCCAAGAGACAGAAATATATTTTTGATTATATGGGCTGGAAACGCCCGCAGTACATCAATTGGGGCAGGATTAATTTTCAGGGTTTTGAAGTCAGTTGTACTAAGACAAAAGAAAGGATTCAACAAGGAGAGTTTGACGGATGGGATGATATACGTCTGCCTTTTCTTCCTGCTTTAAGAAGAAGAGGTTATCAACCTGGGGCGTTTGTTAAACTGGCAATTGATATTGGTTTGTCTTTGACTGATAAGACTGTCAGCATGGAGGAGTTTTTCAAGAACTTGAATGCAAATAACAAGGATATTATTGATCCTTCTTCAAGCAGGTTCTTTTTTATTGATGATCCTGTTGAGATTGAGATTGCTGGAATTCCTGAAAGAGATTTAGAGCTGAAAAAGCATCCTGATTTTCCAAAACGCGGAAAGCGTAAATTTCATACTAAAAATCGATTTTATATTCAGAGAGAAGATTGGGCCAGTATCAAGAATAATGAAATGTATCGTTTAATGGATTGTGCTAATTTTATCAGAAGGAATAAAGCTTATGTTTTTGACAGTATAGAATATGAGAAGTACAAGACTTTTGGTGATTTTATTATGCATTGGCTTCCTGTTAGCGACGATTTAGTCAACGTTGAGGTGTTAATGCCGGATAAGACAGTAAGAAAAGGTTTGGGAGAGCCGGAATTGAAGCATATCAACAAGGGCGATATTGTTCAATTGGAACGTTTTGGTTTTTGTAGATTAGATAAAATCGAAGGCAATAAACTTACGTTTTGGTTTGCGCATAGGTGATAAAATGATTTGGATAGATTTAGTGGGATATGCTGCGGGGTTTATTACTTTTACATCTTTACTGCCGCAAACAATAAAGAGTTGGAGAACAAAGTCAACCAATGACTTATCTTTGTTAAGATATATCAGGTATGTTTTTGGATTAGCGTTATGGATAACATACGGAGTTTTGCTTAATAGCAAACCGATTATGGTCATCAATCTTCTTGGGATTTCAATGGCAAGTTCCATTCTATATTTGAAGATTAAATAAGGATAGACAAAAACATTTATATACTCCACTCTATCACTTTATTTAATAAATATTTGGGGGATGATACAATGATAGTAGTAAAAGCTAAGATTAAGGAACTTACAGGAGAATGCAATGTTGCAGGAGATTTTGCAGATGCTCTTGATAAAAAAGTTATTCAGTTAGTCAAGGATGCTTGTGAAAGGGCAAAAGCGAATAACAGAAGGACTGTTATGGCTAAGGACTTGTAAAGAATTATTTTTTTCTTAAATTTTTTCTATTGTTTTTAGTTTTGTTTTAAGTTCTGTTATTTTCTTTTTTATTTTTTCAAGTTCTTTCTTGCTGTATTGCTTGCTTTTTTTTGCATCTTCGTATATTTTTTCCATTCTATTGAGTGATTCTTTAACATCGAGTATTGCTTCGTGTTTTTTCTTCTCTTTCTCATCTACTTTTTCTTCCAGTTCTTTTATTCTTTTTTCTCTTGTTTCTTTTGTATCTACGTATTTTCTTAGTTT
Source organism: Candidatus Woesearchaeota archaeon (assembly GCA_014729195.1). Lineage (GTDB taxonomy): Archaea > Nanobdellota > Nanobdellia > Woesearchaeales > ARS49 > WJKI01. The sequence goes on along the minus strand of WJKI01000050.1, from coordinate 8,027 downwards.
TTTCTCGAGTATTTCTATTTTGTCTCGTAGTTTTTTATGGAGAATATCATCTTTGTTTTGTGATTTTAGTATTTTGTTTTCTATGCGCACGGTTTCTGCTATCCTTTTCTCAAGTTCGTCTAAATGTTTTTGCAGTGTGTTTGTGCTGATTTTTTTGAGCTGTTTTAGCTGTGCAGCCAGTTTTTTTCTTGCAATTTCCTGGTCTTGTATTTTTTTTGTGGCTTTTGCTAGATAATGTAGTATCATTCTTGCTTTTATCGGGTCTGGTCTAGAAATCATAGTATGCCAAAGGTTCTTTTTTTCTTTGGTGGAGGGGGCATTAGAGGTCTTTTTGGTGGCGGAGGCACTCCTGACGGTCTTTCAGGCATTGGGGGCATTTTATTTTCTGGTTCTTTTTCTCTGCTTGGCAGGTCTGGGAATGGTTTTTCTTTTGGCATTCCTTTTTGTTCTTTTAGCATGTCTGCCAGTGTCACTATTCCTTCGGCTATTTGCGCATTTTGATCCAATATCTTGTTCATTTTGTCTACTATTGGTTTCATTTTTTCGTGAAATGTCATTCCGCCTTCTTCTATCTGCACTTGCCTCATTGCGTCTTCGAAAATATCAAGTAATTTGTCTAGTTTTGAGTTTAGTTCAACTAAAGAAACGCGTAATTTTTTTGTTGGGGTTATTTCAAACTCTTTGAGCCTTGCCAGTTCCTCTTTTAGTTCTTCAATTTCTTTGTGAGGCAATAGCTCGTATTCTTCTGAATCTTTTGCCATGAATATCACCGCTTTTTTGACTAATATGACTACTATAATATATAGTATTTATAAACATTTCGCCTAATAAATAAGAAAAATTACATTCCTCCCATTCCTGGTGGCATTCCTGGCGGCATTCCTTGCGGCATTCCGCCGGATGGTGGGCCTGATTCTTTTCCACCGGCGATTACATCATCTATGCGTAATATCATTTGCGTAACTTCTGCTGCCGAGCTTATTGCTTGTGTTTTGATATTCAATGGTTCTATAACTCCGGTTTCCCAGCTGTCAATTATTTTTCCTGTAAAAGCATCTACTCCAGCCCATTTTTTGTTGTTTTCGTGGGCAGATTTTAGTTCAGTTATTATGTCAATGGGATCTAGTCCGGCATTTTCAGCTAATGTTTTTGGAATTATTTCCATTGCGTGTGCAAAAGCTTGAACAGCTAATTGTTCTCTGCCAGATAGTCCTTCAGAATATTTGCGCAGTTCTTTTGCCAGTTCTGTTTCTGGCGCTCCTGCACCTGCTACTACTTTTCCTACTTTAAGAGCTGCTGCCACATCTCCTATTGCATCGGTCATGGCTCTTTTGGCTTCGTCAACAATGTGTTCTGTTCCTCCGCGAACTAATATTGTTACTGCTTTTGGATTTTCACATTGCGTTACAAATATCATTTCGTCTTCGCCGATTTTTCTTTCTTCTACAGTGCCTGCTTTTCCTAAATCAGCTTCAGTAAGGTCATCAAGATTAGATATTATTTTTGCTCCTGTTGCTCGGCCTATTGATTTCATGTCACTTTGTTTTACTCTTCGGGCAACCATTATGCCTTTTTTTGCCAGAAAGTGTTGTGCTAGGTCGTCTACTCCTTTTTGGCAGAATACAACATTTGCACCGGATTTTATTACTTTGTCTATCATGTTTCTTATCATTTTTTCTTCTTGTTCTAGGAAGGCCTGCATTTGTGTTGGGTCTGTGATTGAAATCTTTGCATCGATTTCAGTGTTTTTTATTTCTAATGCAGAATCTATCAGGGCGATTTTAGCACTTTGAATATTTTTTGGCATTCCTGAGTGTACTACTTCTTTTTCTATTACTATTCCTTCTATTAGTTCTGTGTCTTCTATTGCTCCTCCTGTTTTTTTCTCTAATTTGATATTTTCTTTGTCATATTCTTCTGCGGAAACTCTTTTTACTGCTCTTACTGCAAGTTCTGACAGTTTTTCTTTTGCTACTTCCGCTCCTTTTCCGCAGATGGCAGTTCCTGCAATTTTTTTAAGTAGTTCATCGTCTGATGTGGTTACTGGTTCTGCTATTTGTTTTAGTATTTCTTGAGCTTTTTCAGCTGCTTGTCTGTATCCGCGGACAATCACTGTTGGATGTATGTTTTGGTCAAGTAATTCTTCTGCTTGTTTTAATAGTTCGCCTGCAACAACAACTGCGGTTGTTGTTCCATCTCCTATCTCTTCTTCTTGTGTTTTTGCAACTTCTACAATCATTTTTGCTGCAGGGTGTTCTATCTGCATTTCTTGTAATATTGTAACACCGTCATTGGTGACTGTTACATCTCCCATAGAATCAACAATCATTTTGTCCATTCCTTTTGGACCTAATGTTGTTCTCACTGTTTCTGCAATTACCTTGCCTGCCATTATGTTATTTCTTTGGGCAGACTTTCCAGTAGTTCTTTGTGTTCCTTCTGGTAAAATGAATATCGGTTGCACATTATTATCTTTTGACATAACAATCCCCCACACAATTTAGTATTAAAAAGAAAGAACTGGTTGTTTTTAAAGTTTATGGCTTTCTATTCTAAAGAGTATATCCTAGAATGCATCCTAATGCTTCTTCTTCGATAATGCTTGTGCGAGAATCTTCTTCCAAAATATCTCTTTTTTTATAACAAGGGCGTTTTGCAGCTATTTCTTGTAAATGTTTATGGCGTGCAATGCACTCTTTTACTTCTGGTAAAGTCATTCCTTCCATGAATGCGCTTTCCCGAACCAAAGAAAGTAATACATCTTCTTCTTCTGTTCTCATTTCGTCTACACTCATTTTTATTTCCTCCTCACTAATTTATCAGGATTAAAATTTCCGGGGTATTTAAAGCTTATGACCAAAAATAATATATATTTGCAAAATAAAGCAGTATTGATGAAAATAACCATCTCAGGAAAAATAGGTGCTGGAAAAACCACTGTTTCTAAAGAGTTATGTAAACGATTTAAGCTGAAATATCTTTCAACAGGCAAGATTATGAGAGATTTGGCTAAAGAAAAGGGTTTGTCTATTGGCGAATTTCTTGACTTGGCTAAAAAGCATCCTAAATATCACCGAGAATTGGATACAAAAACAAAAGAGATAGGAAAAATTCAGGATGATTTTGTATTTGATTCAAGACTTGCCTTTTATTTTATTCCTTATTCCATTAAACTTTTTTTGGATGTCGATATTGACATAGCAGCAAGAAGAATTTTCAAGCAAAAAAGAAAGAATGAAAAAGAGAATAATTCTTTGGAGCAAATCAGGAAGAGCATAAAAAAAAGGGAAAAAACCGAAGTGGAATCTTTTAAAAAATTATACGGTATTAATCATCTGGACAAAAAACATTATGATTTAGTTATTGACACATCAAAGTCCACGCCGGCTAAAGATATGAGGAAGATAATTGATTTTTTGTCCCAAAAACAAAAGCTTTAAAAGTTCTCTGGAACTCTTTTTGTGCATGGCAATTAAAGAAGGCGATTTTGTTGAAGTTGATTATACTGGCAAATTAAAAGAAGATGGTGCTGTTTTTGATACTACTGATGAAAGCTTGGCTAAAGAAGCGGATATTCATTCTGAGAACATGGTTTATGGGCCTGTTATTGTTTGTGTTGGCAAGGGGCATATTTTAAAAGGTTTGGAGCAGAAATTTATTGGCAAAGAGCCTGGAAAATTCTCAATTGACTTGCCTCCTGAAGAAGCTTTTGGCAAGAAAGATGCCAGTTTGATTCAGTTAATTCCTAATAATAAATTCAAGGAAAATAAGATTCAACCTGTTCCCGGTTTGCAGGTCAATATTGATGGTGCATTGGGAATTATCCGGCGTGTAGGTGGCGGAAGAGTTTTGGTTGACTTTAATCATCCTTTGTCTGGAAGGGAAATTACTTATGATATTGATATTAAACGAATTGTTACTGACAAAAAAGAGCAGATTACGGGATTATTATCAATTTTAATGAAGGTGAAACCTGTTGATATTAAAATAGAAAAAGATGAAGCAGTTGTTACTTTAAAACAAGAGCTTCCTGCAAAAGTTCAGGAGCACATGTCCAAGGAATTCTGCAACATGGTTAAATTAAAAAAAATTGTTTTCAAAAAAGAAGAAGAAAAAAAGAAAACTGATGAAAAAGAAGAAAATAAAACTGTAGAGAAAAAATAACCTCTCTTTTCTATTACAATAATATTTATATACTACCTCAGAATAGCACTATTTAGGGTAAACAAGGTGATGGTGTGGAATTTATACGACCTTTAAGTTCTGAAAACAAACCTATTGCTAAATCAGAAGTAAATAGGAGTTCAGAGGATGCTGAATTAGAAGAGATGTTAGCTAAGCAAAGGGCTAGCATTAAAGTTATTGGTTGCGGTGGCGGCGGCAATAATACTATTAATCGTATTTCTGAAGTTGGTATTACTGGCGCTGAAACAGTTGCTATTAATACAGATGCTCAGGATCTGTTATATACTTATGCTGATAAGAAATTATTAATTGGTAAGGAAATTACAAAAGGTTTGGGTGCTGGTTCTAATCCTAAGATTGGTGAAGAAGCTGGTAAGGAAAGCGAGCATGAAATCAAGAGTAATATTGAAGGTTCTGATATGGTGTTTATTACCTGCGGTTTGGGCGGCGGAACAGGTACTGGTTCTGCTCCTGTTGTTGCAGATACTGCAAGAAAGCTTGGCTGTTTGACTGTTGCTATTGTTACTATTCCTTTTACAATGGAAGGCAACAGAAGATATGATAATGCTTTGATTGGTTTGGAAAGATTAGAGCAGGTTGTTGATACGTTAATAGTTATCCCTAATGATAAATTACTGGAATTGGCTCCTGATTTACCGCTGCATACTGCTTTTAAGGTTGCAGATGAAATTCTAACTAATGCAGTGAAAGGTATTGCAGAACTTGTTACAAGAGCAGGTTTGGTTAATTTGGATTTTGCAGATATTAGGACTGTTATGAAGGACGGCGGAGTTGCTTTGATAGGAGTTGGAGAAAGTGATTCTGAAAACAGGGCAATGGAAGCTGTGGAAAAGGCGATTACTAATCCTTTGCTGGACGTTGATATTACGGGTGCTAAGGGCGCATTAATTAACGTGTCTGGAAGCAAGGACTTGACTTTAAATGAAGCAAAGCAGGTTGTTGAAGCTGTTTCTCAAAGACTTTCAGAAGATGCGAGGATTATTTGGGGAGCTCAGATTTATGAGGATTTGGGAAATACTTTGAAGTGTATGCTTATTGTTACCGGAGTTAAGTCTCCTCAGATTTTTGGATTATCAAATAAGATGGTTGATGCTAATAAGAAAGATATTGAAAACGAATTAGGTATTGAATTTGTGGACTAGTTACAAAAAAGTTTTTTTGACGTGAATTCAGTTACTTTTTTAAATACCTGTTGATTCTTTATTCTCTATGGAAGAAAATCAGGAAAATACTCAAGAAAAACAGGAGCTTCCTGCTCAGATGTTTGTCAAAAAAAAGTCTGAGGAAGCGCGGTTCCGTAAGCCGTCCTGGAAAGAAAAAATAAAGCATTTCTTGGTTGAGTGCAAGAGAGTCCTAAAAGTTACAAAAAAACCTTCTAGAGATGAGTTTAAGAATATTGTTAAGGTTACGGGTATTGGCATTTTGATTATTGGATTGATTGGTTTTTTGATTCATTTTGTGAAGGAATTGATATTTTGAAGCATAGCTAATGGCAAGCAAGTTTATCAAAATTCTGCTTTTTACCTTTGGCAAAAGCATAACCTTTATAAATACTGTAATAATATACAATATTATTCACTTCTGCCAGATAAATTTCAGGTAGGGTGGAATTCAAAAGGTAATTAAGAAAATGGAAGAACCTAAAACCCATATTTTTGCATTAAGAACTACTGCAAATCGTGAAGACCAGGTTATGGACTTCTTGACTTCAAATGTGAAAAAGAAAGGATTAGATGTTTATGCTGTTATTAGACCTCATGGTATGCGAGGTTATATTTTTTTAGAAGCAGAGAACCGGATTGCTGCAGAGCAAGCGGCTTTTAATGTTCCATATGCAAGAGGTATTTTGCCTAAAGAAATAGAATATAGAGAAATTGAGCATATGCTTGAGCAGGTTAAGAGAGATATTGACATAAGAAAGAACGATATTGTTGAAATTATTGCCGGTCCTTTTAAGAGAGAGCAGGCAAAAATTACAAGACTTGACAAGGCAAAAGAGGAATGTGTTGTTGAATTATTAGAGGCAGCAGTTCCAATTCCGATTACAGTCAAGTTAGACGCTGTTAAGGTTATAAGAAGGGATTCAGAAGAGGAGGAGAAAAAGGAAGAGGGGGAAGCGCAAACATTATAAGGCGCCCACTTTTCGCAAAATAATATGGCTGATCAAACAGTAGAAGCATTGGTTCAAGGCGGCAAGGCAACAGCAGCCCCTCCGTTAGGTCCTGCTTTAGGTCCTTTAGGAGTAAACATTGGGCAGGTAGTGGCTGAAATTAATAAAAAAACCGCGGATTTTAAGGGAATGCAGGTCCCAGTTAAAGTTACTGTCAAGAAGGATAAGTCATTCACTATCAGTGTTGGAACTCCGCCTGTTTCTTCATTATTGAAAAAAGAGGCAATTATAGAAAAAGGCGCTTCTAATCCTGTTACAGATAAAGTTGCAGACTTGAAAATTGAGCAAATAATTAAAGTTGCTAAGATGAAATCTGATGCATTATTAGGTAAGGACATGTTTTCAAAAGTTAAGGAAGTTATTGGTTCTTGCGATAGCATGGGTATTTTGGTTGAAGGTAAAGAGCCAAGAGAGATTATCAAAGATATTAATAATGGTGCATTTGCAGAGGAAATCAAAACTGAAAAAACAGAGCTTTCTGCAGAGGCATTAAAGAAAATTGAGGAGCAGAAGAAAAAACTTCAGGAAGATTTGGCTAAGAGAAGAGCTCAGTTTGAAACCGAAGCTAAGCAGGTTATTGAACAGCTTTCAGGACAGCCAAGGGGAACTATTAAGGCTAAGTTAGTTGAATTAAAGATTCCTGCCAATATTATTGAAGCATTGCTTCCAGCTGAAGCAGCTCCAGGGGCGGCGCCTGCAGCTGGCGGTGCAGCCAAGGCTCCGGCAGCAGGAAAGAAGAAATAGTTCTTGAAAAGAAATAACATTTATATACTATATATTCTATTTCTTGAAATATGAAGCGTAAAAACGTGGTGATTGGTGTAATCGGAGCTATTATTCTGGTTGCTATTTTATTTGCAATGGTTAGTTTGATGTCTAGCTCTGCTTCTAGCAAGGATTTGGTGTTAAATGTTATCAAGCTAAGAACTAATTATGATGACCCTGTTTTAAGGGCAAAAGCGATTACTGATTTAAACTCAATAGTTGAGGATATTGATAGCAGTGTTATCAATGAAGGTTGGAGAGGGCTTGCAGCTTGTATTCCAGAAGGTTGTTCTGATGATGATTATATGAACTTTATAATGAGCGCGATTGTTGATCAGCCAAATGCTATTGAGCATAGTGATGTTTTGATTGAAGCTATTAAGGTTCATAGGTATTGGGGATCTAACACTAATGTTATTGAGTTTTCTCAGGCTTTGACTAATACTAATAATTTGATTAACGAGCTTCATTTCAGTACTGCAGTCAATGTGTGGAATCGTATTGTTGAATGTAATGGTCAATGCGAGGAGTATGATAACCTTTTCTTTGAGTTGATTAAGGTTATTGCAGAACTATGAAAGAGTTTCTTGATGAGTTAAAAAATATTCATAGAAGATTTTCAAAATTTGAGTTTGCTATTGTGTTAATTTTTATTTTGTTGGTTTTGCTTATTCCTTCCAAACCGGATATTATTGGGTTTTCCAATAGTCATATTCATAAACAAAGTGTACATTTGGCTGTTGATTCCAGCAGGAGTTTTGTTTTGGAAACCGCTGATCCTGTTACTATTACTTCTTTTAGTGTTTCTGGCGAGGTTTTGGGTTCTGGTGCTGCCAGTTTGTACTTGATTGATAAGGATGGCAATAAGAAGAAAGTGTTTAGTAAT
>WJKI01000049.1 GCA_014729195.1 Candidatus Woesearchaeota archaeon | reverse complement strand
GCAAGAAACACACGATCTGTTTTGAATGTCAGAAAAAATTCAAGACAAAAGAAGAGATTTTGAAAAAGTTATAATAAAATTTTTTCCTAAATGTTTAAAGTTCTCAAGAACCTTTAAAAAGCCCTCATAGCTCAGTCTGGAAGAGCGATTGCCTCGTAAGCGCATACGGGCAAGCAATAGGTCGAGAGTTCAAATCTCTCTGAGGGCTTATGATAGAACAAGCAAACAAAAAATACTTTGAGAATTTTCCAAGAGAATCATATTATGGTAGATGCATCTTTCTGAGTTGGTATTGTGAAAGAGGAACATGCAAATTCTGCTTCAGATCAACAACAAAACACAAAATAAAACACGCCTCAAGTGCAAAAAGAAGCATGGCGTCTATTTTAGTGGAAGCAGTGCTGGCAAAACACCTTGAATGGAATATAGAATTCCTCACAGGAGGATATGGTATATATCCTTTCAATGAATTACTAGAAATAATACAAAACGTTAATAAAATACTTGATAAAAAAGTCTGGATAAACCTGGGATCTTTTACAACGGAAGAATTAAAACAACTAAAACCCTATGTAGAAGGAATATGTGCGTCAATAGAGACAACAGATGAGAAACTACACAATGAATTATGTCCTGATAAACCAATAAAACCCTATTCAAACATGCTAAAAAAAGCAAAAGAACTTGGATTTAAAACAAGCATGACAATAGTAATAGGACTGGGAGAAAAAGAACAGGATTTCAAACTATTAAAACAATTTATCCAAGAACACAACCTGGACAGAATCACCTTTTACGCACTAAAACCTGTCAAAGGAACAATTTTTGAAAACAAACAAGGACCAACAACAGAATACTATGCCGACTGGATAGCAAAAACAAGAACAGCATTTCCAAAAATAGAAATAATCGCAGGAACAACAGCCAGAAGATACAATGAAGCAGGAACATTACTACGAGCAGGGGCAAATGCAATAACCAAATTTCCAGCAACAAAATTATTTGGAACTGAACAAGCCAAAGTCATAGAACAAGAAGCAGAAAAAAAAGGAAGGCCAATGAAAGGAACATTAACAAAACTGCCAAAAATAGACTGGAATTCCCAAATTGACAATCTGGAATTAAAACCAGCACTCAAAGAGCAAATAAAAACAAAATTACGCCAATATCTGGAAGCAATGGAAAAAAATATAAATAACCGCAGATAAAAACTAAAAATGGGGAGATTAATTAAACAAATACTACATAAAATAAAAGAACCAAAAGTGTTGGTCTCATTATTCTTAGCAAGTATAATGATATTTAGTGTATTGGGATTCATGATGTCATACCAAATGGAAGGCAACACCACTGAAATAGAATATAATGGATATGTCTTTGAACAATTATATGACGGAGTAAGAACCCGAATACACGGAGAAAGTATAACTTTAACTTATTTTCCGGAACAAGTAGACCAAATAAACATCAGCAAAGCAGCAAAAATAGCACTAGAAAACCTGCCTGTTTTTTCAATAACATATGAAACCGATTCAACATATACTGAATATTTTGCAGGCCAACAGTTTGAATTATCTGAGAACATGGAAAAAATAGAAAAATACGCAATTCCAGGAATGATGAATAATACAGGATATAAGTCTATTCCTAAAATAACCTGCAATAACGCAACTGCATCTGTTCCAGTAATACTTTTTCAAGAATCCAATACAACAGGCATAAAATTTAATAATAACTGCATAATCGCAAATATTGGCAATATGAATGATGTATACCGAGTGGGAGACCTGCTATTTTATACTATGGCAGGAGTAATTGAATAAAATGGGATGTCCAGGAGCATGTCCAATAGAAAATAAAGAAGAATCCAAACAAATAGATGAAGCCCTTAAAAATGAAGACGAACCCACAAATCCAAAAACAAAAAAATTTTATGCATTACTTGCAATAATCTTTATCATAGTATTTCTATTTATCTTCCTGGGAGTAAAATGGATTTATCCTGAAAAAAGCATAATAACCGAAAGAATGGAATACAATGGATTTGAATTTGAAAAAATTGCGGGGTTATGGCACACAGAATGGGTAAATAATGACCAATCATACATAATAACATTAAGATACAATCCAAAAGAAGTTGAAGAAGTGCCTGTATTCGGGACAATAACAGAAACATTTAATCAACGCAATATTTACTTATCCTTTGACCCAACTGCAAATTTCTCTGAATTTAAATACACTGCGCTGGCTAACTCGGAATTAAGCCTGAGCCTGGCTAAAGCATTCGGCAAAAATCCAATTGCGGCATGCATAAAAAATAAAACAAATGCATGTGCAGATAGACCAATAGTAAACTGCGAAACTAAAAATAAATCAGTAATAATCGTATCTGCAAACGGCGATCCAGCAGTATTAATGAAAGAAAACTGTATAATTCTAAAAGGGGCAGAATTAGATATATTGAAATCTGCTGACAAACTCCTGTATACCTGGTACAGAATAATGTATCCGATTCCAATACCATTAGAAGAACTTCAGGTAAGCAACTTTGTCAACCCCAATGACAATTCTAACACAGATACGCCACAAAGTTAATAAACCTTGCACGGCATAATCATAGTATGTGGGTGGT
>WJKI01000048.1 GCA_014729195.1 Candidatus Woesearchaeota archaeon | reverse complement strand
TGATAATCTGATCCCGCCGCCGCACCAGAAGTTGTTTTCCACCCATTAGAACCGCCACCAATCCAGCCAATTGCACTTCCTGCACTATTCCACTTTGAAATACGACGGTTAGCTCTGTCTGCTATATAGATATTTCCAGCACTATCAATACTAAGCCCTGAAGGGTAAGTAAAACTTCGATAGTCAGAATTCAAAGAAGCGCCATCAATAGTTTTCCAGCCATTAGAGCCTCCGCCTATCCAGGCAATTGCAAAAGCACCGCCATAAGGTTGTGCCGTTGCTTGTCGACCCCCGGCATAATTTGGTACTTCATCGAATGAAAACGCTGTGTAATAATAATTTACGGCTTCTGCTAAGCCAGAATCAGTATATGTTTGATCAGTTCCGGTATAAACCATCATGCCATCCGTAGGATTGGCAGGATAACCTGTTGTTTTTCTTAAAATTTTTACTCCTGCAAAATCGGAACTACTAGGATTTGTCCAACTAAGATCTACTAAAAAATATCCTGCCGTAGCAGTAAAACCGCCCACATTTGCTGGAGGACTATTATCCAAAGGTTTTGCAGAATTAGTCACTCCAGAAGAATAGTTTGGAATATTATCAAATGTAAAAATTCGATAATACTGCATCACATCGGTCAATCCGCTATCAGTATATGACTGTCCTTTACCGGTATAAACGAATGTTCCGTCTGTAGGATTAGCTGGATAATCTGTTGTTTTTCTTCGAATTATTACTCCTGCAAAATCGCCGTCATTTGGATTCATCCAAGAGAGATCTACTGAAAAATTTCCAGCAGTAGCTGTAAAATTGGAAACATCTGCTGGCGGAGTTGTGTCTTGTTGTTGTGTTTGTTGTTCATCAGGCCAAACAACATACTCTTCCTCCCTTCCTACACATCCTGGCATATATGCTCCTAATAATAAACTGCCTGCTAATAACGCGCCTCCTACGATATTCTTCATTCTTCCTAGAAGTCCTTTTCTTTGCGATGGTTGATTAACAATTTGTTCTAAACTCATTCTTTTATACCTTTTATTGTTTTCAAAATATATAAAATTTTTGCTTAAAATTTGATTCCTGTGCCTAATTCTATGGCAATGTCGGTGTTATATGCGTCTCCAAAATCTTCTGGCATGAATGTGTATCTTAGTCCTGTTCCGAATAATATGAAAAATTTGTCTTTTATCATCCATTGGTGGCCACCCATCAAGCCCATTCCAAATAATAATTGTTCTTCGGTTTTGTTTCCAGCTAAATCTGTTCCTATGGCTTTTCCTTGTATTCCTGCAAAGCCTTTTAGGTAAAATGACCATTCTTTAAAGTGGTGCCAGTATTTTATGTGCATTCCCAGGTTAATTTCTGCTGCCATAGTATCAAAATCTGAGGATGTTTTTGTGGTTATATATCCTGCCATCATATAGCCAAGTCCTAAAGATGTTTCTGCAGTGAATCGATCATTAAGATTAAATAAGATTCCTCCTGTTGCTCCTATTCCTCCGTATGTATTGCCTGCACCGATTGAAGCAAAGAATTCAAAAGGTTTTATTGTGTCCATAGGTATTTCTTTTGGTTCAGAATCCTCTATCTTGGATATTACTTTGGGTTCTTCTTCATTAGTTTGTTCTCCGGTTTTTTTCTCTGCAGGAATTTCGTCTCCCCATTCTATAAGTTTTTTTTCTTCTTTGTATACTTCCATTATCATTTTAGGGGGTACTTTGAATAATAAATCATAGGAAAGTCCTTTTTCCCATTTGGTTACTCTTGCTTCTAAACAGTTTTCTCCTCTGGTTTCAGGATTTATTGTTTTGATTTTTTCAAACTCTAGTCCTTTTAAGTCTTCCATGTAGTTCAGAATGAATTTTGATTTATACTTATTTCTTTGCAAACCTAATACGCATTTGGAATTTTTAGGCATTGGTTTAGACTCAACATAGATTGGGTCTTTTTTAGATGTTCTTCCGGTTAATTCTCCATTCATGTAAACATTGACTTCTGCAGCAGGTTTAGTTTTAACTCTGGCTCTGTATTGTATCATTTCCTGAGCACATCCGGTTAAAAAGAACAATGCAGCAGCTCCTGCCACTAATCCTGCTTTTTTCACAGAACTGCCTAAACGATTAAAGAATGAATCAGTCTTGTTTTCCAGCCCCGACATACGAGAATATATGAGTTAATACTTTATAAAAGTAATGGAAAATACTTATTTTTCCGGTTTATTACTTATTTTTTTCAGGATTTGTTTTTTTCTTTATAAACAATTTTTGTTAAAAGTTTATTTTTTCCGAAAAATTCTACTAAACACTTATTAATATGTAAAAAAGAAATAAAAGCATCGCATAAATCAGCAATGCAGGAAGTTGATACCTTATTTGTATTAAAACATATAGAATATATAAAGTTTTTCATGCCGGCGTCGCTTAATCGGTATAGCGGGAAGTTGATACCTTCCTGCCCGAAAGGGCTTCTGGGTTCGAAACCTGGATTAGGTTCACTTCACTGGGCGCAAATCCCAGCGCCGGCGCTCAAAATCTCTTATCACTCCCAGAAACATTTAAATATCACCTATACTTAGCAATCTTTTGATGAAATGGGTGGTAGTGTTATTAATTTTAATTCTTTTTTGTAGTTTTGTTTCTGCTGATTTTAATGGCCAGTATGATACTGCCTGTGGTAATTCAGCTATTGAAATGGGTGAAGAATGTGATCCTCCTGGAAAAAAGTGTTATACTCCTGATTTATTAGAAGGTAAGTGCACTGCTGAGTGCATGTGCAGGGAATATACAGGTCCTGCTTGCGGTAATACTTTCATTGAAACAGGCGAGGATTGTGAATCAGATAGTGATTGTCCTGCTTTGCATTATTGTAATGCTGATTGCAGGTGTATTGCAAAAATCGCAGCTGCTGAAAATATTACAAAAGAAACTCCTGAAAAGGAAATTGAAGAGGAAAAAGAGGTAATTGAGCAGAGGTCTTTTGAGGAAATTCAGAAACAGGTTGAGGAAGAGATTGAGAAAAAATATACTGTTGAAGAGTATGTTGTTAATGAGTCTTATTTTAAAGCAGAACATTTTAATGAATCTATTGGTATTAAGATTACAGGTGCTGTTACAAAGGTTGCTGAATCTTTGTTTGGAAAATTGTTTGATTTGATTAGAGGGTGGTTGTTATGAAAATAAAATTAATTGTTTTTGCTGTTATGTTTTTGCTTTCTTTTTCCCTTGTTTTTGGAGAGGGGTTGAAGGATTTTGAGGTTCCTTTGGAAGAAAGTACTTTTTCAAGGTGTCAGAATGGTGTGAGAGAGTCTTCTGAGTCTTGTGATTTAGGGCATTTGAAAAATGGTATTGCTCCTGGGGAGGACTTGTGTCCTGATATTGGTAAGATTTTGGGTATTGTTCAGGTCTGTCGTTCTGAAACTTGCACTTGTATTATTGACAGGATGGATTGCGGTAATGGAATTAGAGAGGGTGCTGAGTGGTGTGATCCTGGAGAAAAAATAAAGGATGATCCTGAAAAAAATGATTTATGTCCTCAATTGTCTGAATTATTGGGCAGGAACATGACTTGTAATCCTGATTCGTGCTTGTGCAAGGCAGCAACAAGTATTTTGGAGAGTGTAACTTGTGGTGATGGCAAGATTGAGTATAATGAGCAGTGTGAAGAGGATTCTGATTGTGATGCTGGTAAAGAGTGTAAGAACTGCAAGTGTTTGATTAAGGTTCCTGAGATGAATCAGTCTGAGATTGATGAGTTGATTAACCAGTCTGATATTCCTACTCCTGAGGAAAAAGAGGAGATTGAGAAGCAGGAAGAAGCTAATGAGGAGTTTGATTATCATGATTTGGTTGGGGAGGATGTTCCCGAGTTTTTTTATAGTGATTTCAAGAATACTTATACTAATGTAATTGTTGATGCTGGTGAAAGTGATTATATTGTTGGTGTTCGCACTAAGTATAATGTTGTTCAGGAGATTATTGACGGCGGTTATGAAGAGCCTACTAGAGAGGTTTTTGTTTCAGAAGCAGATGCTCAGTCAATTGTTGATAGTTCTGACAGGATGGATGCTTTTGAAACTGCTGTTTTGGAAGGAAAAATCACGTATAATGCAAAGGGGATTTTTTCCCGCATGTGGATGTGGTTCAAGGGGATTTTTAGATGAATAAATTTATTTTTGTTTTAATCATTTTAATTCTTTTATCAGCTTGCGGTCCGAAAATCACAGGAATTCAGACTCGTGAGAGAACTTTAACTCGTGAAGTTGAGGTTATCCCTCCTAAGGAAGTTTTTGAAGAGCCGGTTATTAATCATACTGTTGACCAGATTTTTAAAAAAGATAAGATTGAGTGGAGTTTTGATTCTGATAAGAACTTGGTTCAGATACAGCACGGTCCTGAGATAGTTAAGTTTTATTACAAGGATGGTTTGTTAAGAAAGATTTCTGATGGTGAAAAATCTGTTGAATTGGAATATTACAACGGCTATTTGTCTTCTGCTTT
>WJKI01000047.1 GCA_014729195.1 Candidatus Woesearchaeota archaeon | reverse complement strand
TTTGATTCTATTTTGTCCAGCAGTTCTTTTTTTTCTGAGTCTGATAATGAGCCCCAGTTTGGGTATTCCTTTTTAAACTCGTCTGTGGCAAATCCGGCCATTATCAGGCGTTTGCTTCCTCTTATGCTCATCTTAATAACTTCCTTCCTTTTTTCTCTTTTTAATTCTTTCGATATGTTTCTTTCGTTCTTTTAGCAGACTGGATATATTTTTGGTTTTCTCGTATAATATCAATGCTATGTGATCTCTCCCTAATTGATGCGGCAGCAGTACATAGTCTGCTCCTTCTTCATATAGTTTTAGTGCTTCGTCAATATTATTTGCGTGCAGTATTACTTTGACTTTTGAATCATTTTTCTTGACTTTGCGTAGCAATAACAGGTTGTCGTCTGCATCTGGCACTGTTGATATGATTATTTCAGGTTTGTGTTTTATAATTCGGTCTATTATTTCCACATCCCCGATATCGCCGTATAATGCGTGTATTTTTTCTTTTGCAAGTTTATGTACCACTTCTGGATTAAAGTCTATTACTAGTATATTTTTTTTCATTTTTTGCGCGCTTTCTATTACTCCTTTTCCTACTCTGTTGCATCCGCATAGTATTATTTTGTATTTTGTTGCTCCTGGAGTATGTTCAAAATGAAGTTTTCTTATTGCTATTTTTTCAAATATTTTTAGTGGCTTTTTGAATATCCTGTATAATTGTTCATCATATATTATCATGTATGATGATATTGTAAAGGTTATTACCGCCACTAATGCAATTATTGTCATGATTACTTGTGGTATTATTCCTGTGCTTACTCCTACTGCCATCAGTATAAGACTAAATTCGCTTATTTGTGCAATTGATATTCCTGTTAAAAAGGACGGTCTTGACTTAAAGCCCATTAAGGACATTAGTATCAGGACAATTAATGGGTTTCCCAGAACAACAAATAATGAAAATAGTATCACTGGAAGCCATATGTTTACTCCTTGCGGTATTACTATCTGCATTCCCAGTGTTACAAAGAATATTGTTGCAAAGAAATCCCTTAGTGATTTTATCCTGCTTACTATTTCAAGATTATACGGTAGTGGTGCAAGGCATATTCCTGCCAAGAACCCGCCTATTGCAATTGACAGCCCTATTTTTTCTGCCACTAGGGCGTACAAGAAACAGGTGGATACTGCTCCCAGGAATAATAATTCTGGTGAACGGGCGATGGGGTCAAACAGGTATTTCAAAAAATACATTCCTACTATCAGTGCGATTGTGAAAAATCCTATTCCTATTGCTACATTCATTCCTATTGTTGTCCAGGTTATTGTTGATTTTGCCAGTGCTGCAAGTGCGATTACTGCTACAAAATCCTGTACTAACAGTATTCCAAGCGCTATTCTTCCATGGAGTGCGTTTATTTCGTTTTTGTCTGACAATAGTTTTACTATTATTATTGTGCTGCTGAGTGTTAGTGCAATCGCGATATACAAGGTGTGTGTTTGCGTGAATCCAAGCAGATTTACTACAAAATATGTTACTACAAATGTGAATATTACTTGTCCTGCTCCTGCTACAAGGGCTATTAATCCAAGATTGCGCAGTTTGCGTACATCCAGTTCCAGTCCGACAATAAAAAGCAGGAAGGCAATTCCGAGTTCAGAAAGTGTTGTGATTGTGTCCATGTCAATCACTAGTTTAAATCCTAGTGGTCCTATTATCATTCCTGCAATTATGTATCCAAGAAGCATTGGTTGTTTTAGCCGTCTGGCTATGAAAGCTAAGAATGTAGCTAAGATTAGTATTAAACCTATTTCTGCAATGAGTGTGCTCATTATTTCCCTCTTTTTTAATAGAATGGGGTGTTTTGCTATTTAAATCTTATCATATATATTTATTTCTTTATCCCAAATTCTCCCGCAGGAAGAACTGAGATAATATCATCAATTTTTCCTCCGATTTCTTTCTTGATTTTTTTTGCAATATCGCTTTTTTTCTCAGAGCCCTGGACTAATTCAATATAATCTGTGCAGTTCTTTTTGACTGCAGATATTGGTCCCCCCATTACTAGACCTTTTTCAGTAATGCCAACTGCCATTTCAAGCACTGGTTCAAAATAATTTCTTTTGCCGTGTATCATGAAGCTGCCTTTTGGCAGTCCTAGTTCTTTGCGGACTTGGGGGGGTTTAATCCAGTATACTCTTGCGCTTCCCAGCCCCATTTTCCATGCTTTTGAATAAATTGCAGTGGCTGTTGCTGTTTCCTTAAGTGTCATTTCCCCAACTTTTTTGCCTGATGTTTTCACAACAAAAAAAGGGCTTCCTGGTGCTTCTGTGTGAAATACTAAATCTTCTTTTAGCATGTGTTTTTTTATCACTATTTCATTAGTCGTAGCATCCCGCCCTCCGATGCACAGGAATCCCTCTGAGCTGATAAACCATCTGAATTTTTCATACCATTCTTTTGTTCTTTTTTCTTTTTTCTTTTCTGCAGCTTGTTTTTCATATTTTTTTAGGGCTTCATCTTTTTTGGAAATTAGGTTCTGTTTTTCTATTTCAAATCTCGCAAGTGCTTTTTTTACTCCTTCTATTTTTTTACGGGCTTTTTTCGCCCGTTCAAAATAATATGCTGCGTTTTGTTCAACTGTTTTGCTGGTATCGAGTTCTATTTGCATAGTCTCTATATTATATTTCCTCTATATAAGTTTTGCTTAGAAAATCACAAAATTATTAAAGCACTATATATTATACAATACTATGAGAATTTTAGTTACTGGTGGCGCGGGTTTTATTGGCTCTCACTTATGCAGGTTCTTATTAAAAAAGGACCATGAAGTTATTTGTGTTGATAATTTATTTACTGGCTCAAAAAATAACATTAAAGATCTTTTGTCTAATTCGGATTTTGAATTTATAAGACATGATATTGTTCATCCATTGCACTTGGAAATTGATCAAATTTACAATTTAGCCTGCCCTGCAGCCCCTATTCATTACCAGTTTAATGCTATTAAGACCATTAAGTGTTCTACTGCGGGTGTCATTAATATGCTTGGTTTGGCAAAAAGATGCAAGGCAAGGATACTTCAAGCATCAACTTCTGAGGTTTATGGTTCTCCAACAGAGCATCCTCAAACAGAGTCTTATTGGGGTAATGTCAATCCTATCGGAAGAAGGTCTTGTTATGATGAGGGCAAAAGAGTTGCAGAATGTTTGATGATGGATTACCATCGAATGCATGATTTGGATATTCGCATAGTTAGAATTTTTAACACTTATGGTCCTAATATGGCTTTTAATGATGGAAGGGTTGTTCCTAACTTCATTACTCAGGCATTAAGAAATCAGCCGATTACAATCTATGGCAATGGTAATCAAACCAGAAGCTTTTGTTATGTGCAGGATTTAGTTGAAGGATTGTATAAAATGATGAATACTGATAACTTTTCCGGACCGGTGAATTTAGGAAATCCTGTTGAAATGACTATGTTGGAATTGGCGAATAAAATTAAACAAGCAACAAATTCAAGTTCAGAAATAGTTCATAAAGAGCTTCCAAAAGATGATCCTCCAAAAAGAAAGCCAAATATTGCCCTGGCAAAAGAGAAATTAAACTGGGAGCCAAAAATTGATTTTGAAGAAGGTATTAAAAATACTATTAATTATTTTAAATCTATTTTATAGGTCTGCCCATGCAGTCATATACATATCTCAATTGTTTCATTCTTCTTGGTTCATACATGTTTCTGGTATCAATTATAATGCCTATTTTTTCCCGCAGTTTCTTGATATCTAATTCTTTGAATTCCGGCCATTCTGTCATTATTACAAGTGCATCACTGTTTTCTGCAACATGCAGGGAATGAGGAGCATATTCAACATCTGTAAATATTTTTTTTGCATCTTCCATTGCTTTTGGATCATATGCTATTATTTTGGCTCCTTTTGATTGTAATGATTTAATTATGTCTATTGATGCTGCCAGGCGCATGTCATTGGTTCCTGCTTTAAATGCTAAACCAAGCACTCCAATTTTTTTCCCATTGATATCTCCGTTAAAAGAATTAATTATCTTATTCACGACATGTTGTTTTTGCAGTCGATTAATCTCCCTGACTGCTTCAAATAATCCTGAATAAACTCCATATTTTTTGTGTATTGATATCCATGCATCTAAATCTTTTGGAAAGCAGAATCCTCCCACTCCTGGTCCTGGTTGTAAAAACGATTCTCCAATTCGTTTATCAAGACCTACTCCTTTCAGGACTTCAACACAGTCCACGTTTCCTTCTGCATCACATAATTGTGAAACAGAAAATGCAAATGCTATTTTCATATATAGCGCGGCATTTACTGCGTGTTTTATCATCTCTGCTGCTTTTATTGATGTATGGATTTTTGGTGCAACAATCGGCTTGTACAGTTCAAACAGCACTTGTGCTGCCCTGTCGCTGTCTGTTCCTATTGCGATTCTGTCAGGGTTCATAAAATCATGTACTGCTGTTGATTCTCTGAGGAATTCCGGGCAGGCGGCAACATCAAACTTGTCTGATTCAAGATATTTTCCCAGTATTGAACACATCCATTCTGCTGTTCGTATTGGAACTGTGCTTTTTTCGACGATTACTGCGTAATGCTTAAGTGAATTTCCAATCTCTTGGGCCACTTTTTCTATTGTTCCCAAGTCAGGACTGCCGTCCTCTTTTGGCGGGGTCCCTACTGCAAGTATTATTACTTGTGCTTCTTTGATTCCTTCAGAAATATTTGTTGTAAAATGCAGTCGTCCTTCTGCAGAATTATGTTTTATCAATCTGTCAAGTCCTTTTTCATAGAACGGTGCTTTTCCAGAATTGTAAACTTCAATTTTTTTGTCGTCGTGATCTATTCCCCATACTTCATGTCCAAGTTCTGCAAAACAGGCCGCAGTTGTTCCTCCTACATAGCCCATGCCGATAACTGATATTTTCATAAATTATGTAAACCTTGTATACTTTATATTTTTTGTGATTTTCCAACCCAAATACCGAAAGCTTTTTAAACTACTTTTTAGTCCCTAATGTAATCACCAGTATTATTAGAGGGGAAAATAAATTGCGTGAGGAGATGATTTGCTTTAATTCACATTTAATAACAACTGTTAGTGTAAACAATATCATGCATTGGGCCGGTAGCTCAGCCTGGTAGAGCACTTGACTTTTAATGAGCAAAAAGACATCAAGTGGTCGCGAGTTCGAATCTCGTCCGGCCCGTTGATGTTCAAAAGGAACAAAAACGCTAAAAATCGCAAAGTGATTTTTGCGTGCAAAAAATCAGGAGGATTTTTTAAGCATGGCCAAAAAAATAGACATAACAAAACATGTATTGGTTCCTAAGCATACCTTGGTAAGCGAAGCTGAAAAAAAACGCATTACAGATAATTTAAAATTATCAGGCAGTGAGCTTCCGAGAATTCTTAAGACAGATCCTGCATTGGCTGGGCTAAAAGCAAAGGACGGGGATATCATCAAGATTACACGGATTAGCCGGACTGCCGGAGAAACTATTTTTTACAGGAGGGTTATAAGTGCCTAAGTATGCCAAAACTTTAATTAAAAAATATTTTGAGGAGAACTCATTGGTCAGGTCAGACATTGAGAGTTTTAATTATTTTGTCAATACTGAATTGCAGAAGATTATTGACGAGAATAAGTATATTGAACCGACTATTATTCCTCCTAATGTTGAATCTTTTAAGATAAGGTTAGACAAGATTGAAGTCAAGATGCCTGAGATTACAGAGGCTGACGGCAGTAGAAGGCCGGTCATGCCTGTTGAAGCAAGATTAAGAAAACTAAGTTATGCTGCTCCTATTTTTTTGGAAGTTTCTTCGCATATTAACGATGTTCAAAGGGAAACATTGACCACGCAGATTGGTAACCTGCCTGTAATGTTAAAGAGCAATAAGTGTCATTTGACTAAGATGGACAGAAATGAATTGATTGAAGCAGGAGAAGATCCGGACTGTCCTGGGGGATATTTTATTATCAATGGAACTGAAAGAGTTTTGGTGAATATTGAGGATTTGGCGTCTAACCGTTTTATTGTTGAAAAACAAAAAATTGGTGTAAGCCCTTATGTTGGAAAATTATTTTCAGAACGGGGCCAATATAAAATTCCGCATACTGTTGAGAGATTAAAAGATGGAATTTATTATCTCACATTTACAAGAGTCAAGAGAATTCCTTTGATTGCTGTTATCAAGGCATTGGGATTGGTTAAGGATGAAGACATAATGAAAAATATCTCAGGCAAGAAACAATATGATGAGGTATTGATTAACTTGTTTGAGTTTGTTAATCTTAAAAATGAAGAAGACGCTTTGGATTATATTGCAAAAAAAGTTGGAATTACTCAGGCAAAGGATATCCGGTTAGAACGGATTCAGGAAATTATTGACAAATATTTACTTCCTAATGTGGGAACAAGTAAAGAGAACAGGTTAGCCAAGGCACAGAACTTATGCAAGATGCTTAGAAAATTCATTGCTGTATCTACTGGCGAGATTCCAGGGGATGACAAGGATCATTATCTGAACAAGAGAGTAAAAATGTCCGGAGACTTGTTGGCAGACTTATTCAGGATGAATTTGAAGATTCTTATCGGCGATATTTTATATAATTTTCAAAGACTTGTCAAAAGAGGAAAATTCCCAAGCATAAAAGTGATCATTCGGGATAAGTTATTGACTTCAAGGATTTATTCTTCCATGGCTACAGGCAATTGGGCTGGAGGAAGAAAAGGTATTTCCCAGAGAATCCAGAGAATAAATCATTTATTGACATTATCGCATTTGCAGAGGGTTGCAAGTCCGTTGTCTGCTTCGCAGGAGAATTTTGAGGCAAGGGAATTACACGCAACTCATCTGGGAAGGTTATGTCCAAGCGAGACTCCTGAAGGAACTAATATTGGATTAAAGAAAAACTTCTCATTATTGGCTAATGTTTCAAAAGACATGCCTGAGGAGGAAGTTATAAAACTATTAAAAAATGCGGGGTTGCAAACTAAAGATGAGTGAAGTTTTTTTAAATGGAAATTTCATAGGGAATGTTGAACATAAAGACGAATTTCTTACCAGAGTAAGAACTGATAGGCGAAGTGGTGTTATTCCCGCCAATCTTAATATTCATTTTGATAATGATCTTGATCAGGTTTTTATTGAGACTTTGAAAGGAAGGACACGGCGTCCTTTAATTATTGTTAAAGAAGGTATTCCTTCACTGACTGACAAGCATATTAAGCAGTTGGAAAAAGGTGAGCTTGCCTGGTCTGACTTGGTTGATCAGGGCATTATTGAATATTTGGATGCTGCAGAGGAAGAAAATGCGTTGGTTGCTTTTCACGAACAGGATTTGACTCCGGATCATACTCATCTTGAAATTTCTCCTTTGGTTATGCTTGGTTATGTTACTACTTTGGTTCCTTTTGGTGAATATATACAGGCAGCAAGGTTAAGTATCGGCAGCAAGAATCAGAAGCACTCTATTGGGTTGTATACGGCTAATTTTCCTGTGCGGGTTGATATGGATGTTAATTTGCTGCATTATCCTCAGATTCCTTTGGTTAAATCTATTATTCATGATATTTCTCATTATGATACCCATCCGTCTGGTCAAAATATTGTTGTTGCAGTTATGTCATACAAAGGATATAACATGGAGGATGCTGTTATTCTTAATAAAGGATCTATAGAAAGGGGCTTTGCAAGAAGCACATATTATCGACCTGCAATTGCAGAGGAGTTAAGATATTCTGGTGGACTGATGGACGAAATTGGTGTTCCTGACAAGGAAGTTAAGGGATACAAAAGTGAAAAAGATTATCGTATGCTTGAAGAAGATGGTATTATTTATCCGGAAGCTGTTGTTAGTGAGGATGATGTTGTTATTGGAAAGACTTCTCCTCCAAGATTCCTGAGTTCGTTGGATGAATATTCGCTGGCATCTAATATACGACGAGAATCTTCTGTTTCACTGCGTCATGGAGAGAAAGGCGTTGTTGACATGATTTTAATCACTGAAAACGAAGAAGGTAATAAATTAGTTCAGGTTAGGGTGCGGGACCAAAGAATTGCTGAAATAGGAGACAAGTTTGTTTCTAGGCATGGTCAGAAAGGTATTGTTGGTCTGATTGTTCCTGAGAGTGATATGCCTTTTACTGCTTCAGGTATAAAACCGGATTTGCTTTTTACACCTCATGGTATTCCGAGTCGTATGACTGTTTCTCATCTTATTGAGTTGATTGCTGGAAAAACAGGAGCATTGGCTGGAAGGTATATTGATGGAACCACTTTTGATTCAGAAAATGAAGATGATATTAGAAAAGAACTGTTATCCTTGGGTTTCAGGGATACTGGTGTTGAGACTGTTTATAATGGTATGTCTGGAGAACAGTTTACTGCAAGAATTTTTGTTGGCAATATGTATTACCAGAAATTAAGGCACATGGTTGCAAATAAACTTCACGCAAGGGCTCGGGGACCTATTCAGTTGTTGACAAGACAGCCTACTGAAGGACGTGCCAAGGAAGGCGGTTTAAGACTTGGAGAAATGGAGAAAGATACTTTTGTTGCGCATGGCGCTTCATTATTACTAAAAGAACGGTTTGATTCTGATAAGACTGTTGTTCCTGTTTGCGAATCTTGCGGGGTTATTGCAATTTATGATTCGTATAAGGATAAGCGTTATTGTCCTGTTTGCGGAGATAATGTTGAAGTTAATGATGTGGAAATCAGTTACGCGTTCAAGTTGATACTTGATGAATTTAAATCGTTATGCATATATCCTAAACTAAATTTAAGGAGTAAGTATTAATGGCAAAAAAGGAAGAAGAAAAAATGGAAGGGGAAACAAAAGAAGAATTGGTTAAAGAGGAAGTTCAAGAAGAGCATGGGGAGGTTGATGAAGCAAAGCAGCCTATGGAGGAGGCAGATTCCTCTGAAGAACCTACTGAAGCTGAGGAAAAGAAAGAGGAAATGACTCGGGAAAGGGTTGAAGCAATGCAGCATTTTGTTTTCAAGCAGGTTTCAAGTATTGTTTTTGGTGTTTTGTCTCCTAAGATGCTGAAAAAGATGGCGTCTGCAAAGATTGTTACTCCGGAATTATATGACAAGGAGGGTTATCCTGTTGATGGCGGATTAATGGATGTCAGATTGGGTGTTATTGATCCGGGTTTAAGATGTAAGACTTGCGGTTCTAAGTTAAAAGAGTGTATTGGTCATTTCGGGTATATTGAACTTGCACGGCCGGTTATTCATATTAAGTTAATTAACATTGTTTATGATTTATTAAGATCTACTTGCAGGGAATGCAGTAGGATTTTGATTCCAGAAGATAAAATAAAGAAAATCACCAAGCAATTGGATACTATTGAAGAAGAGGAAGGTATTGAAGCGAGAAGAGCCATGGTCAAGAAAGTTATTGCTGACCTTAAGACTATTAACAAGTGTCCTCATTGTAAAGCCAAGCAGAATAAGATTACTCTTGAAAAGCCATCTACTTTCATGGAAAATGAAAAACGATTAAGTCCTATTGATGTAAGAGCAAGATTGGAAAAGATTCCTGATGAGGATTGTGTTGTTTTTGGAATTAATCCTGTTGCTTCAAGGCCGGAATGGATGGTTTTGACTATTCTGCCCATTCCGCCGGTTACTGTGAGACCATCTATCACTTTGGAATCTGGGGAGAGATCTGAGGATGACCTGACCCATAAATTGGGAGATATTGTAAGGATTAATCAAAGATTATTCGAAAATATTAATGCAGGAGCTCCAGAGATTATTATTGAAGACTTGTGGGACTTGTTGCAGTATCATGTTACTACTTTTTTTGATAATAATATTGCTCAATTGCCTCCTGCAAGGCATCGTTCTGGTCAGCCCTTAAAAACAATCACTGACAGAATAAAATCTAAAGAAGGAAGAATAAGGCATAATCTTGCGGGTAAAAGAACTAATTTCTGTGCAAGAACGGTTATTAGTCCTGATCCTATGCTGCAGATTAATGAGGTTGGTGTTCCTCTGACAGTTGCAATGAAATTGACTGTTCCTGAGACAGTTAATGAATGGAATGCTGCGTATTTGAAAAAATTTGTTGAGCGGGGTCCAGGAGTTTATCCTGGTGCTAATTATATTATTCGGCCTGATGGTAAGAAGAAAAAGATTACTGATGAAACAAAAGAGGCTGCGTTGGAAGAATTACAGCCAGGGTATAAGGTTGAGAGGCATTTGATGGATGGTGATGTTGGTATTTTCAATAGGCAGCCGTCACTGCACAGGATGAGCATGATGTGCCATAGGGTTAAGGTTCTTCCGTACCGAACTTTGAGATTAAATCCTGTTGTTTGTGCACCGTATAATGCTGACTTTGACGGTGATGAGATGAATCTTCATATTCCTCAGACAGAAGAAGCAAGGGCTGAAGCGGAAATCTTGATGGAAGTTCAGACTCAGATTGTTTCTCCAAGATATGGATTGTCTGTTATTGGTTGTATTCATGATGGTATTTCAGGTAATTATATTCTCACTAAGATGTTATCCATGCCGCGGGAAGAGGCAGTTGAATTGTTGTCTTCTGCAGGGGTTATGGATTTTTCACAGCTTCCAGGTAAAAAAGTTGTTTCTGGAGCTGAGATTTTTAGTGCGGTTCTTCCTGCTGATTTTAATTTCAGGGGTAAATCAAAATCAGGGGAAGAGGTTGTTATTGAAAATGGCAAGTTGGTAAAGGGAGTTATGGACAAGGTTTCTTTAGGCGGCGAAGGTGCTGGATTGCTTTTGAGGTCCTTGCATAAGAAATATGGTGCTGCAGAAACTGTAAAGGTATTGCACCGGATTTTGTGCTTGGGAGTTGAAACTCTTGTCAAGCACGGCTTGTCTGCTTTGATTTCAGATACTGACATGCCTGATGAGGCTAATGAAAAGATTCAGAATATATTAAATACCGCTGAAGAAGAAGTTAATCAGGTTATTGAAAAATTCAAGGCAGGAGAATTGGATGCTTATCCTGGAAAAACCTTGAAGGAAACTTTGGAATTGAAGATTTTGGAAATTTTAAATCGTTCAAGAACAAAGTGCGGTGTTGTGATCAAGGAATATGCTAATAAGAATGCGTTTTCTATTATTATGGCAGAGTCTGGTGCTGTTGGTTCTTATCTTAATATTTCCCAGATTAGTGCCTGTGCTGGTCAGCAGGTTTTGCGGGGAAAACGTATTGAAAAAGGTTATAAGGGAAGAACTTTATCACATTTCAAGAAAGGAGATTTGAGTCCTGCAGCTCATGGCTTTGTGCGGCACGGATTTAAGCACGGACTAAAACCTCATGAATTCTTTTTTCATGCAATCCTGGGTAGGGACAGTCTTATGGATACTGCTTTGAGAACTCCCAAGTCGGGTTATCTTTACAGGAGACTTGCTAACGCAATGCAGGACTTGAGAGTTGAATATGATGAGTCTGTACGGGATGCTAATGGAAGAATTATTCAGTTCAAATACGGGGAAGACGGCATTGATGTTGCGCGGTCAGAATCAGGAAAGATTGATGTTCAAAAGATAATTGATGAAACTTAATTTTCATCCAAATAAAAAATTTATTCAAGGAAATTTATTAAAATTTCCTCGGAGTTGAAAACAAAATGCATGCAGAACTTAAAAAGTATTCAGACAAGCTTCCTAAGAGTTTGTTGCAGGAAATTGAGGAAAAATGTCCTGCTTCAAAAATCAAGAAAGTTGCAGCTCGTGTTTATGAAGAGTATTGTAAAACAAAGATTGATGCAGGAGAAGCTGTTGGTTTGGTTAGTGCAGAATCTATTGGAGAACCTGGAACGCAGATGACTTTGAATACATTTCATTTTGCAGGGGTTGCAGAGATGAATGTTACTATGGGTCTTCCGAGAATTATTGAAATTTTGGATGGAAGAAAAAGTATTGCCACTCCTATGATGGAGATTTTCTTGAAATCTCCTTTTAACAAGGGAAAGGATATTCATAATATTGCATTAAGAATCAAGGAATCTATTTTGGGTGAGTTTGTTAAAGAGTATGTTATTAATATTGTTGATTTAAAGATTGAGCTTAAATTAAATCTTGAGAAAATGGGTGCAATTGGTGTCAAGCATGCATTATTGATTAAGGCTATTGATAAGTCTCTTGGAAAGGAAGTTACGTCTAAGGAAGACGGTGAAGGCGGTCTTGTTGTTAAACTGCGAGGTCGTGATGAAAAGGGTCTTAATGACTTGTACAAGATTAAGGAAAAATTAAGAAGTGTTTATGTTTGTGGTATCAAGGGTATTTCTCAGGTTTTGCCTGTTAAGAGGCGTGATGAATTTATTGTTATCACTGCTGGAAGTAATATGAAGAAGATTTTGGATTTGGATTTTGTTGATGAAACAAGAACTACAAGTAATGATATTTATGAGATCCGTAAGGTTCTTGGTATTGAGGCGACTAGGCAGGCAATTATTGATGAGGTTTTCAAAGTTATTGAAGCGCAGGCATTGAATGTGGATATCCGACATATTATGCTTGTGGCAGATACTATGTGCTCGTCTGGTGAAATCAAAGGAATCACAAGATATGGTGTTGTTAGTGAAAAGTCTTCTGTTTTGGCAAGGGCTAGTTTTGAGACGCCGATAAAACATATTATTAATGCGTCTTTGGTTGGGGAGATTGATTTTCTTAATTCTGTTGTTGAGAACGTTATGCTTAACCAGCCAGTTCCTGTGGGTACTGGTCTTCCAGGTTTATTGACTAAGGTGGCGAAATAATGGCTAAGAAGAAAGTTTCAGAAAGGGCAATGCAGATTAGAAAGTTATTGGTTGCAAATAAATTGGTTGTTGGTGCAGAGAGAACTGTTAAGGCATTGAGAAATGGAAAACTGTCTGAGATAATGGTTTCAGCCACTTGTGCTGACAGCACAATAGAAAGATTGGATAAGTATGCAAAGTTTTCTGGTGTAAATGTTAAAAAGCTTAGAATGCCTTCTGATGAGTTAGGTGTTGTTTGTAAAAAACCTTTCGCTATTTCTGTGTTAGGTGTTTTGAAAGGTAAATGATGATGTCCCGAATTGTTTATGATGCTGATTCTATGAAGATCGTTTCTTCATTTGAATTTATTACTCAGTCCAAGTTTAAGGATTTGATAGTTAATGATGGTTTGTTGTTATTTATAGTTAAACCCGGGGAGATAGGTAAGGCAGTTGGTCCAAAAGGAGCTAATGTGCGCAAGTTAGAGAGAATGTTTAAGAAGAAAATCAAGATTGTGGAGTTTGCTGAAGAACCAGTAAACTTTATAAAGAACCTTATATATCCTTTACAGGTGACAGACGTTGTTGAAGAAGAAGGTATTTTCACTATAACTCCTGTCGATTCTAAGACAAGGAGTGTTTTGATTGGTAAAAATGCTTGTAATCTTAGGTTTACAGAGTCTGTTGTCAAGAGATATTTTCCTATTAAGGAATTAAGAGTTGGAAAATAAAATGGGAAACAAATCACGCGGTTTAAATACCGGGCGAACATTGAAAAAGAAACGTCATTCAAGTAGATTGCTTCAGGTTAAGTATAAAAGGCGTTTGTTCAATCTTAAGGAAAAAGCAGATCCTTTGGAAGGGGCTTCTCAAGCCAAAGGCATTGTTCTTGAAAAAGTTCAGTTAGAAGCTAAACAGCCTAACTCTGCTATGAGAAAATGTGTTCGTGTTCAATTAATAAAGAATGGCCGGCAGGTTACGTCATTTCTTCCAAGAGATGGTGCTCAGAAAATGGTTGATGAGCATGATGAGGTTATCATTGAGTGTATTGGTGGTAAAAAAGGCCGGTCTAAAGGGGATATTCCTGGTGTTAGATGGCAGGTTTTAAAAGTTAATGGTCAGAGTTTAAAAGACTTGTTAAGCGGTAAGCTGGAGAAAGCTAGAAAATGAGCTCAGAGGTTTTAGCATTTAACAAATGGAGTACTGAAGGAATTAAGATTATGGATCCGGGTTTAAAGGATTATATCAACTTGCAGTCTCGTTTGGTTCCTAAAACAGGAGCTAAGTATGCTGGCAAGAGATTTCACAAAAGTAAAACATTTATTGTTGAAAGATTGATGAATAAGCTTGCTGTTCCAGGACACAAAGGTAAGAAGCATTTCAGAAGTTCTGGTCATTGTGCTGGCAAGGCAGTTACTGTTTATACTATTGTTGAGGATGCTTTGAAGATTGTAGAGAAGAAAACCCGAGAAAATCCGATTATGGTTTTGGCAAAGGCAATTGAGAATGCTGCTCCTCGCGAGGAAATCGTTACTATAGAATATGGTGGAGCTCGTTATCCTAAAGCAGTTGAGTGTGCTCCACAGCGAAGAGTTGATATTGTTTTGAGATTTTTTGTTCAGGGAACTTATGACAAGTGTTTTAATAAGAAAACAAGTGTTGAAACTGCTTTGGCTAATGAAATAATTGCGGCTTACAAACTTGATCCAAAGAGTTTGGCAATTTCTAAGAAGAATGAAGTAGAAAGACAGGCAGACGCAGCTAGATAGTTTCAAAATCTTTATAAGTCCACTTAATTCTTCTTGTTTTATGATTGAAACTGAACATGTTAAGAATATTATGCTTCCTGTTTTAGAGCGAGCAAAAATTCCTTGGGGACATTATTGTCGGGAAAATAGAAGAGTTGTTTCTGAATTAAAAGATGCCGGGTTATTAATAGATATTAGATATATTGAAAGAGATATTAAAACAAGACGCAGACGAAAAAATATGTTTGTTGAGTCTATTATTGAAGCTGGAAAACAAGGTCTTCCTATTTTTGGAACCAGAGCTTATTTTCCTCGAGGAAATAGGATAAGGCTTTTTAAGAAAATGCCGGTAGTTAAACTTCCTAGAAATAGTGATCAGGATATTAGAGTAGATATGTTAAAAGAAATTAGGCGTTTTGAATATCATGGAGATATTGCAATAGTAGGATATGATTGGGAAGATAATGATGAATTCACAATAACTAGTTTAGATGATTGTTTTAGAGCAGATAGTGAAAATGAAAGATTAAAAACAGCTAAGACTCCTTTGAGAGTTCAGCCTTATCCAGGAAATCCTGAAGTTGAAGGAACTACTGTTGTTGTATATAATGTTCCTTCCTGGTCAAGTAATGAGACATATACTGTTTTCTTGTATCGAATAGGGTCATATGTTCGTGGAATAGATCCTGATTTAATGCGTAGAATTAGTCGTAAGTTTGAATCTAAACATTCTGATTGTGAAAAAGCTTTTTGGTTAAAAGTAAAAGATTCTCGAAAACCGCGCAAGAAAGATATTAATCAAAATCTTCGAACTGGTAAGGAGCATTATCAAGATCAACATGTTATTTTAGCATTTAAGCAGGCAAAGCCGCATATTCAAGGCAGGGTTATTGATCCATTTTTAGAACGAAAAGATGTCAAATTTGGACATTTATTCTATAAAGGGCTAGATAAGCTCGTTTTAGAATCAAGCACTCCTAAAGGGCCTAGGCGCGATATTGCTAAGCATTTTGAAAGAGAGTATGGTCTTTGGGATTTAATGGAGTACAACTCAGTTACTTAGTTCTGTTGAATTCGCACCCTACAGCCCTTCTCCCCCCAGAATTCTCCATTTTCAGCCAAATGCCTATTTTAAGCTTCTATATTATAATAACCCCTTTCCAGTGATGAAAAACCGAAACATTTATATACTACTTGTCATATACTATACTCTATTGGTGAGTGAGTTATTTACCAGCCGTAATTGGTAAATGGTGGGAGACGAAATGATAGCTAAAGAAACCTGTCCAGACTGTGGAAGCCATGACTTTTTCCACGCAAGGGACAGAGGAGAAATAATCTGTAAAAAATGTAGTTTTGTTTTAGATGAATCTGTAGTTGATTTTACTGACGAACATCGTTCTTTTGAGTTTGAAGATATTGAAAAAAACTCTAGAACTGGTGCTCCTTTTGATCCTAGAATTGCAGACAATTTGGGAACTGCTATTGGTAACAGAAAGGACTTGTCTAGATTAAATACTAAAACCAAGAAATTAATTCGTAGAATAAAGAAAAAAAATGCATGGACTTCTAGCTCTTTGCAGCAAAACTTAAACACTGCATTATCTAACTTAAAAGTTATTGCAGGCCAGTTAAATGCTCCTGCAAGAGTTGAGAAAGAAGCTGCAGGTATTTATAGGCAGGCTGCAGAGCAAGGATTGACTTTAAAGAGATCTATTGAGAACTTGGTTGTTGGTTCTATTTATATTGCTTGCAAAATGCATGGCATCGCAAGATCCTTGAAGGAGTTTGCAGAGGCTTCTGGTATTGAAGTCAAGATTTTAGCAAAGACTTACAAGATGATGTTAAGAGAATTGCATATTAAAATTACTCCAACTGATCCTATTGATTTTGTTGGAAGATTTGCATCTGACTTAAAATTGTCTGCTAAGGTTCAAACTAAAGCAATCAAGTATATTGAAAATATCAAGAAGCAAGGATTAATGTCTGGATTATCTCCAGTCAGCGTTGCTGCATCTACCTTATACATTGCAGGTTTGACTTTGGGTGAAAAGAGAACCCAGAAGAAGATTGCTGAAATCTCGGGTATTACCGAAACTACTTTGAGAAATAGATGCAAGTCTATGATGAAGCAGTTGAAAGTAAAGGTCAAGATTAGATAGCTTTTGCTATTACAATATCAAAACGACAAAAAGTATCTTTGTTAAACCAGAGGTTTAACATTAGATAATCGGTTTTTTCTTTAATTTTTTCTTTTTATCCAAACATTTATATAACGCTCTAAACTCTTCATTTTCATGACAAAAAAGAAGGAACAAAAAGAAAAAGAAGAGATAAATGAATTATTAGAGGATATTGAAGAAAACCCCTCTCACAGGCATCACCAAGAACGCCGTGAACATAAAAAGGAAAAACCACACACGCATAAAAATAAACCTGACGAAGAAGAATAATTCAATAATCAATCCCTTTTTTTGCTATTGATGGTTTTGGTTTCTTTTTGCAGAGTATTTCATTTACATAATCTGCTCTTTTCAGCAGGCCAGGAGTCGCCTTGCGACCGGTCAGGTAAACCGTTGTTTTAGGATTTATATTATCTAAAAAAGCAAGGACTTCTTTCTCTTTTAACAAACCAATGCGCACTGCAAGGTTAATCTCGTCCAGCACCAACAAAAATGGTTTTTTCTTTGCTTCGGAATATGCTGCCAATAATCCTTTTTTGGCATTTTCTTTGTCTTTAAATGATGGTTTTTTCAGATGAATCCATTTTTTGCTTCCGAATTGTTTTAATTGAAATTTTGGCCCTAATTTTTTTGCAATCTTGACTTCTCCTACTCGAGAACCCCATCCTTTCATGAATTGAATAACAGAAACCTTATAACCGTGGCCCAGTGCGCGAATGGTTGCTCCTAATGCAGATGTGGTCTTGCCCCATCCATTTCCGGTCCACAAATATATTTTTGCTTTCATTCGCATTTGTTGCAGTGTCCTTTTTTCTTTTTTGAGGGTTTTATTCCAAAAAAAGGCCCGGCAATGAGTTTATGCCCGATTCCTTTCAAAGGCACTTTGCATTTTTTGCATCTTGATAATGATATTTTTACAGATCGCGGTTTTACAGGGGCTTTTTGTAGTTTTACACGCCGTGCAGCAACTTTTTTTCTGTTTATTTTTCTTGCTTTCTTAGTTTTTCTTCGAAGGATAATCGGCGCTTTTTTAATAGATTTTCTTTTAGAAACTCTTTTTTTAGATCTGACTTTCTTTCTAGCTTTTTTTCGTTTTGCCATTAAAAATCACCTCTAATAAATATTTTTTAACAAACACCGGCAGGACAACTTCCAATATATAAAACTTGTTTGTTTTTGCTTCCATATCGATATACTGTTATTCCCTTGCATTTCAGTTTATAAGCTAATGAATATATTTTTTCCACGTCTTGTGCTGTTGCATTATTTGGAAGGTTTACTGTTTTGCTTACTGCATTGTCAACATATTTTTGAAATGCTGCTTGTATTTTGACATGCCATTCTGGTTTTATTTCCATTGCTGTGACAAATGTCTTGCGAATGTTCGAAGGAATTTTTTTGTTTTTGGATATGTTTCCTTCGCGCGCGATTTGCAGCATTAGTTTTTTGTCATAAAAGCCTTTTTTTCGCGCAACTTGTTCAAATATTGGATTCATTTCAAGCATTTTTGTTCCATTGAGTATTTCACGCACATAGGATATTGCAAATAATGGTTCTATTCCTGAGGAGCATCCTGCGATTAGGCTTATGCTTCCTGTGGGGGCGATAGTTGTTAAGGTGGCATTTCGCATATTATTGAATTTTTTGGCATAACTGCTTTTTTCAAAGTTTGGAAAATTTCCTCTTTCTTTTCCAAGTTCTTCTGATTTTTTACGGGCGGTTTCTGTTATGAATTTCATTAATTTTTCTGCAAACTGTACTGCTTTTTCTGAATTATAGGGGATTCCTAATAATGCTATTGCTTCTGCAAATCCCATGATTCCCAGGCCTATTTTTCTGTTTGATTTTGTGGTTTTTTCTATTTGTTCTGTGGGATATTTGTTTATTTCTATTACATTATCTAAAAAGTGTACTGCTGTCCGCACTATTTTTTTAAGTTTGTCCCAGTTAAGTCTGCTTTTTTCAATCATGTTTACTAGGTTAATCGAACCTAAATTGCAGCTTTCGTTTGATAGCAATGGTTGTTCTCCGCAGGGATTTGTGCTTTTGATTTCTCCTATAGCCGGTGTGGGATTGTGTCTGTTTATTTCGTCTATAAATATTATTCCGGGGTCTCCTGTTTTCCAGGCGATTTTTGATATCATTTCAAGTATTATTTTTGCGCTGACTTTTTTTGTTCTTTTTCCTGTGCGCGGATTGACCAGCCAGTATTCCTTGTTTTCCAATGCGCTTTTCATGAAGTCATCGGTTATTGCTACTGAAATGTTGAAATTTGAAAAATGTCTTTCTTTTTGTTTGGATTTTATGAAATCTACAATATTTGGATGGCTTGATTTCAGCACACCCATGTTCGCCCCTCTTCTTTTTCCTCCTTTTTTGATAACATCAGTTGTTTTGTCAAATATTTCCATGAATGATAATGGACCGGATGCTTTTCCTTTTGTTTTTTCCACTAAGTCTCCTTCTGGTCTTATTTTGCTGAAGCTGAATCCTGTTCCTCCTCCGCTTTGTTGTATTTTTGCCATTACTTTTACTGCTTCAAATATGCTGTCTAGTGAATCATTTACAGGCAGGACAAAACATGCTGCTAATTGTCCTACTGGTGTTCCTGCGTTCATTAGTGTGGGTGAATTTGGCAGGAATTCCAGGTTGCTCAGTACTTTATAGAATTCTTCTTCTGTTCTTTTTGGGTTTTTGTTGAATTTTCTTTCTGCTGCTGCGACTGTTTGCGCCACTCGCTTGAACATTCTTGCCGGCGTCTCTATTATTGCTCCTTTTTTGTTTTTTAGTAAATATCTCTGTGCAAGAACTTTTATTGCATTTTCTGTTAATCCTACGTCGTCTCTTACCCCGTATTTGACTTTAAATCCATATTTTTGTTTGGCTTTTTCATCTATATATTTTTTTGCAGGTATTTTTTCTTTTTTGAGTAAATCTATCACTATATCTTCTATATCTTGTGTTTTGGGCAATATCTCAGCAGTATAGTATTTTTCAAGAATATCTATTATTTCTGCTATGATTTTCTTTATTTTGTTTTTCTTTTTTTCAGGAACTATTTTTTCCAGTATTTTGCGTATTTTTTCAGTATCAAGGGTTTCAATGGTTCCGTCTCTTTTGCGTATTTTGGTTATTTTTGTCATTTACTTTTCAAACCTCTATATTGTGATGGATAGTTGCAATTTATATAAAGGTTTCTCCGAATTAGAATTATTTTCAATATTAAAAATAAATAAAATTAGGTTAAATTTGCCTTTTTAAAGAAAAAGGACTATTTTTTCTTTTTCTTCTTTGCTTTGCACCCGCATGTTGAACAGGGCATAATTCACACCTCTTCGTGCTTATTTGTTTGCTTCAGGAGTTCCTTCTTTTGTTTTTTCTTCTTTAACATGGATACATTGAACAGGACAGGCAGATTCTGCATCCTTATTGCATCCAGGATTTTCAATAGTCAATTCTCCAAGTTTTCCTTCACCAACATCTTTGTAATCTGCTCCTTTTAATTTTGATTTGTTGTCATCTCCCATTTCCCAGTATTTTGCACATACTCCTGCACATGCTCCGCATCCAATGCATTTCCAGTGTTCATGTATTATTTTTGCCATTCAATCCACCTCATGGTTATATGATACTGGTTTATTGCTCTGGTTTTTAAGGTTTTCTATGCTGCAAAACATTTATATTGCCTGTGTCATTCAAATCAATAATGAATCCTAAAATCCTTGTTGGCTGTCCTACCTATCAAGGTAAGGAATACTGCTTAAAAGAGTATATTGAAAGACTCAATTCTTTAACCTATTCTAATTATGATATTCTTTTGGTTGACAATTCGCCTTCTGAGGGATATTTTAAGAAACTAACTTCTTTGGGTATTCCTGTTTTGAAAGATTCTCCTGAAAAAAAACCTCATGATAGTATTGTCAAAAGTAGAAATCTAATCAAAAAAAGAGTTTTGGAAGGAAATTATGATTATTTTTTAAGTCTGGAACAAGATGTTATTCCTCCTAAAAAAATAATAGAACGCTTATTACAGCATCAAAAAAAAGTAATTTCTGCAGTATATTATACTACGTATAAGTTTCATGGAATTCCAAGATTAAGACCGCTTATTTGGGCAGATGTTCCTGATGAGTCCGATAAAATGCGTTTTATGAATTCAGAATGCATTGCAGCAAAGAACTTGACATATCCTCTATTAACAAAAATCAAGATGTGCGGGCTTGGCTGTATTTTGATTCATAAATCGATTTTGGAAAAAATCAGTTTTAGAGTCCCCGAGGATTATAGCACTTATGATGATTTTGCTTTTTGTCAGGATGTTAGAAAAATAGGGGAAGATGTCTGGGCAGATTTAACTGTGCAATGTGAACATTTATTCAGATAAAAAAAGAAAAAAAAGAAAAAATCAGACTTTTTTCTTCACGTCTTTGATTATTTTCTTTGCTTCTTCTTTGAATGCAGTTCCAAATCCTATTCCCAGCATTAATGCTACTGCAAGCATAATTCCAGATAATATTATCAGGAAGCTTGTTTGTGCAATCGCTATCTTTACGCCGATTTGGTCCAGTACAATCAGCAAAGTAAATATTACTATCACTATTTTTGCCAAATATCCTATTATTTTAGCTGTTTTTGCTTTTGTCTCTATTATTTTCCATTCAGTATAGTGTGCAGCCATTAGTCCAATTAGACCTATTATTACTGCAAGGATTACATTCGGTATCCATAATGCTACAGATAACAGGAATGCAGATAACGCAGGCAGTTTTATCAGCTGTGCTGCCGGAGGCAGGAACAGGATAAACACGTACCATTTAGATATTACTGCTAAGAAATGGCTTAGTCTGAATGAGCCGATTATTTTCTGCATATGGGTTTTTTGCAAGACCCATTTGTCCAATTCGATTTTTTCAAGTGCTTTTTCCAGGATATACTCAATTACCCAAGCAATTAAATATCCTACTATTAAAATAACTATTGCTGCAATTAAACCAGGAACAGTGGATATTATTCCATCCCATATTCTTAATAAGGGATCTATTATGTTAACTCCTATTTCAGTTAGAATTGCCATTCAATCACCTCTTCTTTTTTTTAGTTCTCAAAAGAAATGCAAAAGCATTTTTTTGAGTATTTTAATTATTTAATACGTATTCTGTAATAAGTATATTTAAATGTTTCTATTATAATATTGACTAATTTGTTATTAAAAATTAAAGAAAAAGATAAAAAAAATTAAAAATTTAAAGCAACTTATGCTGCTTTAACAGTTACGTCAGTTAGACTTGTACCGCTTACTTCTGCTTCTGTAGCGTCTACACCACTTAATCCATTGCTTGCAAGGATTCTGGATGCTTGCCTTGTGTTTAGAGCAGTTCTTCCTGCCACTAACAATGCAATATTTCCATTGGTGTGTTCGTACATTTTCAGAACAGCTTTGTTTTCAGGTACAGCTTCCCAGCATGGTTCTGGATTTCCCATTAGCTGTGCAGCTATTGGGTTAGCACATGGTCCACCTACAACTACTGCGTTGAATTGTGTTACATCTGCTACTTCGCTTGCTAGTTTTGCAGCTCCAATTTGGATTGGCTGTACTTTTTCTGCTCCGCCTGCTGCTACAGTTGAAGT
>WJKI01000046.1 GCA_014729195.1 Candidatus Woesearchaeota archaeon | reverse complement strand
TGAATCCCTGCTATGCGTGCCCGCAGAAATGTCAGAAATGCACAAAAATGATAATATATAGTATGCATTTCTGAGCATGCTCAAGAACTGCTACTAAGAATATTATAGATAATAGCAGTTCTCGACAAAATAAAAAATTGACAAAGAGGTAAAAACAACAAAAGAAAGAACCAAGCACAGTAAAGAAACAAGGAACACAAATCAATTCATGGAAAAAAAGGCAATATACATTTCAAAAGAGCGGAGGGCAAAGACAATATAAGAAAGAATTAGGTGCGAATAAGAAGAGGGCTGAAGGAAAATTTTTACGAAGTTTTAAATATGAGTAAATCTAGTTTATGATCATGAATCGCTTCATTAAAGTCGTTACCAACCTTGAATGGAAAAAACTATTGTTCTTTTCGATTCTGGCAATAATTCTTCAGGATGTGATACTTGAGCGCTTAGGTCCCTTGCTGTTTATGAATAACACGATTTATTCAGAATATAGACTCTTTCTTTTATCAACACAATTTCTGGTTTATCTCTTACTTTCTTTTTACTTATGCAGAACAACTGAGGAAAATAGGTTCCTTCATTTGACAATGTTTGCTGTCCTGGCAACCCTAGTTTCGTCTGTTCTTGCTTTCCTTATTTTTTTAATACTTTCCCAGCAGATACTGAACTCACTGCTTGCATCCGCATACAACCTGTCGCTCATATTCCTTCTTATCATTCCTATTCTTATTGGATATTTTAGTGAGAAAGCCTATTCTTACTTATTTCCATATGAAACGCCTTTTTTCATAAAATTATGTCTTCCTTTAGGGATTGCTTTAAGCATTTTAACTATAATCCCCTCATTTTATGTCCCCTATGGACCAAATCCATTAATAGCAATCAATGGCATTCCAATAATACTATTAATGCTACTACAACCTGTATTGATGTTTTCTGCAAATGTATTACAATTCATTCCTTTGTTTATACGTTCTGGATTATTTTTAGGCATAGTCGATTTTGAAAGTCCGCTAACATACTTGTGGTTTCTTATACTATACTATACACTTTTATTCCTTTTTATAGGATTTTTAGGCACGAAATTCAGAAAATTTAGCACTCGTTGGAGAGCTGTGATAATCGCTTCAATAATTTCACTAATTGTTTTACTCCATATAGTTGGTATGGTGGTATTGTTTATGGGACTTATGCTTAGCGGAGGATAATCCTAATGAGTCATAGAAAGATAACAAAAGGATTGATTATGTTTGTATTATTATTGTTGTTTCTAAACATAATCGGGTGTTCAGATGAAATAGTAGCAAAACCTGCCAAAGATGTTCCATCTATTACTAAATCTCAAAATAAAATAGACAGAATAGAACAACCTATTGAAAAACCAAAGACGTGCGGAGAATGTCAATATCTAAGAAATGGAATTTGTGTTGATTATGATTGTTGTGATAATTGGGATTGTAATAACAATGAACAATGCCGAAACCATCAATGTATAACTTTAAATTGCGGTTCTTGCGGATATGCTGAAAATCATGTTTGTCAAGAATTTTTTTGCTGTTCTAATGATGAATGTGATGATTCTGATTCGACAACTTATGATGTTTGCAATAATCCTGGTACAAAACTGGCAGAATGTGTATTTACTCCGATAACGCAACAGGCAGAAGTGATTCAACATACGACACCAGTTCAGGATACAACTCCGATTCAAGATAATCCGCCTGTTCAACCAGTTGAACAAGTTGTTCCTTTTAGTAGTATTCCAACAGATCCATGTGGAGATCCAAATTCAAAACGTTCTGAATGCGAATATGATCCAGATACTGAGCTATTAGAATTATCTTTTGTTCCTAGTCACGAAGATTCGGCAATTTTTGTTGAATTAAACCTTGAAAAATTAGAAAATTTTGAAAATTATAATTATGTTGGTTTTTGGATATATAAAGAAAATGGACAAGTATTTCAACCGTTTGGTGAAGGTAGTGCAATGATAAACCATATAAGAACTCCTTTACAGAAAAAAAGATATAGAATTTCAGTTTCTAATTTAAAGCCAAATTCAGAGTATGAAGTTTGTTTAACAGGAATGTTTCGAGATTTAACACAGACAGGGCGTTTTAATTGTAAAACAATACGCACTCAAAATGAAAAACAAAAACACGCAATGGTATTAATAAACTATGATATAAATTCTCAAACAAGAAATCTTATAGATGAATGGATTAATGAAGTTGAAAAAACAGGAATTGCAATCGAAAAACAAAATCTAGACCACGAAACTAATGGAAATGATGTATATTCTCTACTTAAAACAAAATATTTAGAATCTAATCTTTTGTATGTTGTTTTTATAGGTCAGGATCTTCCAATGCCCATGATTACATTACAAACTGCATTTTATAAATATGACGAACCTGTTCCTTTTTCATTTCCTCTTCAATCGCTAACATTTGATACAATAAATCAAGATCATGGTTTTTATAATCCTACAAATCCATTAAGAGAAATAAGCATCGCAGTAATAAAACATACTGATGAAACAAAAATACAAAATTATTTACAACGAGTAATCAATCATTACAAATCGCCTAAAACATATACTGGAAAAATTTTATTAGCAGACGCTATGATTCCGGCAGAATCCAGCCTTGATAATTATAATTTTCAAAATATGGAGTATCTTGGAGGAATTACTGATTATGGAAACGTACAACAAGCAAACACATGGCAAACACAATATAAACAAAAATTAAAAGAAAATCAGGATATACTTGTAATTAACGCACATGGATCTCAAGAGACCCATTATCCCTGCGGGCAAGCATGCGTACACGCCGAGTTTATACGTGAGAATCCAACCCAAATCCCATTTATAATTGCAGTATCTTGTAATATTGGTTATTTTATGGAAGATAGTTCCCCAATGTTATCATATATCTTTGGAGGAGAATCATTAGCAGGTATTGGAAGCGAAGTTGTTTCAGTAGATGTAAATGGTAGGATGGCTAAACATATGATTGGACAACTCTTGGCAGGCAAAGACGTAGGAGATACTAGCAGAGCATATGGATCCACAGTAATAGGAGACCCATTTTTAAAGTTGAATTAAACCTCTTTCTTCATCACCACTATCAAATCTCCATTACTTTGCTTTGTTAGGCCTATGGCTTCCCAGCCCTCTTTTCCCAACTTGTTAAGTTTTCTCTCCGGACCTAACACTAAACCCTTATTAGGACAAACAATAGTCTTATACTCAAATTCTTTCATTTTGATAGCCTCCTAAAAGCTTTTCAAGATTCTTATAAGCTTCAATAGTCTTAGAAAGATCTGTTTGATACTGGTCTGCCTGAGCGATTAAAGCAGGATCAGATTCTCTCCGAATAAATTCTTCTAAAATTCTCTGATGCTCTTCCAATTCAAGAATAACACAAGAAATTTCACTGCCGACATCATCCGAATTAGATACTCTTTCTAAAAGTTCTGAAACACGATCACCAGAATAAACAACAAAATCATAAACGTTCATGGGGCGGACAGGGGAGACCCTGGACTATAAAAAGACAGCTACTATGTGAAGTAGATATGAGGAAGTAGATACGAGGGGATAGGACTTAATTATTTTATGTTCCCAACATGGCTCCAAGCCCAATAATCATTAAAGTAGCTAATATCCATAGAATTATTGCAGAAATAACTATTGTTTTAATAACACTTATTCCTTTTCTTTGTGCAATATATCCTATCAGGACTAATACTGCCAAGGTTAATATATCTGCTATTAATAAGTATAACCAATTATATGCAATATATCCTCTTAATCTTGCAAACCATATAAACCAATCTGTAAATCTAATATTTATTACTAAGCCTAATAATTGAGTTATTGGTTGAGCTTCCATAAGAATATTTATTAAAGGAAGAATCAAAAGAAATATTCTTTGCACAAAAACAACAGCTAAAGCAACTGTTAAAGGCAAGTATTTCTCTTTATGTCTTAAAACAACAAAATATAATCCCGCTATAATTAACATAATTAATACATCAATTATTGGATTAGAAAGATGAGAAAGAACATTCAAAGTTCCTCTACAACTTATTCTTTTGCTTGCATCTGTAATAACATTACAATCATCTGGATTATGCGAAACAAATGATGCAACATAATTAGCACATTTATTTCTCTCAGGAATATCTGTCATTAATTTACAAGCTTCAATGTGCTTAACTCTGCTTAAACAATTTGTAACATCTTTTTCTATATCAAAAGTATCTATACACAACTCTGGATTCTCATTGACTTTTGCAACTGTTCCAATACAGTCAAGATATGCAGAAACAGTCCTAGGATCGTATTCATCAGATAATGTTATCCCTTTAAATTGTTCACAGACTTCAGGAGATGGAGCTTCCATATTATCAATAATATCAAGAATACATTTTCGCTTTTTAGTTTGAATGCACAGATCAAAATCTCCTGATTGTACCCCTATCTTAGATATACAATTATTTTTTCGTGCACTGCTTTCAGGAAGCCCCTTAATATTATCACAGCACTCAAGAGTCTGGCAACTGCCCATATAACAAAAATCTCTTTTCACATTATCCCACAAGTCAGAACATTCATAATCTTTAAACTCGATTATATTCCATTGACACCCGCTTCTTGCACTTTCCTCAGAAAGTAATGAACATAAACTTTCGTCCTGTAATTCCCAAATCACACCACTAATACACCTATCTTTCTCTTTACCTGTAAGCGTATCACACGCATCAATATTTTTATTTTTCGCAGCAACATTACGTATACACTGGTT
Organism: Candidatus Woesearchaeota archaeon; assembly: GCA_014729195.1. GTDB lineage: Archaea > Nanobdellota > Nanobdellia > Woesearchaeales > ARS49 > WJKI01. The sequence continues at coordinate 1,161 of WJKI01000046.1, read as the reverse complement.
TTTTTCTTCAACAGAAATAGATTCTTTAACAGGATAATCACAAAGAGAAATATTATTTGTTTTTTCAGCTAAAATACGAAAACAAGAAAAAGACCCCTCATACAAATCCAAGCAATCCTGAACAGAATTAACCTTAGAATGTTGCTGAGCAGAAACAGTATTAATAACTAATAAAAACATCAAAAAAATCAATAAAGCCTTATTGATATGCTTTAACATATAAATTTACACAAAAATTGAACTTTATAAGCTTTGCGTATAAAAAAATAAAAAATTATTCAAGAACTTGTGTTGACAAATCAGTCAAACTTGTTCCTTGAACCAGAACTTTTCTGCCTGCCAAATCATATTTAGTAGAATCTGCGCAGTGTTCACTTAACACTCTTCCTGCCTTTCGAACATCTAATGCTTCAAAACCACTAACTATAATCCGGTAAAGACCATTTTGTTCTTCTAATGCAAGATATCCTTCTCCTGCATTTAGAACAGGAATTTGCTCATAGTCTAAAAAAGGATTAGCTTCTCCAGGAGCATATGTAGAATTTCTGCCGAACAAAATAGCATGCTTATCTAATGAAGCAACTTCGCTAGCCAGTTTTGCTAAATCAGAAGGTATTACAATACCTGTATTCTGAATTCCAGTTATAACATCAATTGCACCAACAACATCGCTTCCAGGAGCGCTGTCTCCAACAATTACATATCCATCAAACTCATTATTTGCGTTTGCTAAGAAATAAGGAAAATCAGACAATTTTTTCTCTTGTACAGTATTCTGTGGATTTCCGTCATCTCTTTCATCACAACCACTACCAAACTTACCTAAGACTAATGCAAGTCCAGTAAGACCGCTTAATTTCATAAAGTCTCTTCGATTCATTTTAGTCAACCTCACTAATAGAGAATATATATTTCAGGGGTTTATAAAGCTAATGCTAAAAAATCACTTCTCCATCACCCAAACATACTCATGATGCCAGAATAAACCACAAATTCTTGAACACTCATGGGAGAAATAGTGGAGACTCTGGACTATAAAAAGACTGCTAACATAGGAAATAGACATGATGAAGTAGATAAGGGGGCCGGACTTACAAATTTTTATTCGCAACCTTTTTAAACACATATACTTTTATATATAAATTAGAAACACTACTTGAT
>WJKI01000045.1 GCA_014729195.1 Candidatus Woesearchaeota archaeon | reverse complement strand
TGAGTTAGAACTGCTCCAAGAATTATCTCAAACTGTTCTTTTTTTGTTCCTGGAATTTTAAAATTATTTTTGTTATACTTGTTTTTGACCGGCCACCAGCCCTGCGGGCCGAACTCAGAATAAAGTGTATTATAAATGGTATTGATTTTATTCATATCAAAACAAAAAGAACTCGAGTTTAAAAATCATTCTTTTTTATTTTAAACACAGAAATGAATTTGATATAAAACGCTTAAATTAAAACAGCATTAACAGAACCATTCTGACCAGGCCTTGAAGTCACTCTTGCCTTGCCTTTTTCAGTTTCTATAATCGCTCCTTTAGTAAAAATGTTACGCCTCACATAATGCCGATTAGCAGGAGTCTCAACAACAGTCTTAACCTTGGCCGACTCAAATTTCTTAGTTTTAGGATTAAACAAATTAACTTTTTCTGCCCGCAAAACACGAGACTTTATGTTACCTCCCCTTGTTCTGACAGTTTTAATCTTATGTTTTCCAACACCTGTCTTGGTGGGAGGACTGCCTTTTTCAAAATTCCTCTTGGCCCTGGCTGACTTATACTTTCCTCCAGATTCCTTTCGCTTTAACCTTCCCTTATGGATAACTACCATAACCCTAAAAAATAGGGAATGCTTTATAAAGATTATTGTTTTTCCTGTTTTAAAATGAGGGGAATTACGCTAACAATAGTAATGATTATCCTTTTTAGTACAGGAGTATCTGCGCTAACCATACATTCTACTGAAATGCCCGGAGAAAATCCAGCAATATACGGAAGCATAATCGCGTTTGAAACACATGAAGACGATATAAATACTGATCTGAATGAAGATGGAGACACAGGAGACAGAATTATACAATATTATAATCTTGAAACCCAAAAAACAATCAACACCAAAACAACAGGAAAAAATCCCCAGGTTTTTGCATACTATATAATATTCGAAACTTCAGAAGCTGAAGAAAAAAAAGACTTAAACGACGACGGAGATAAAACAGATTCAATCCTGCAATATTACAATATTCATGAACAAAAAACAATAAATACAGAACTTGCTGCACACAATCTATATCTATACCAATATTTAGTAGTATTTTCAACACCTGAAAAACAATTGAAAATGGATTTCAACAATGACGGAGACATAAAAGATTCAGTAATAAGATATTATGATTTGAAAACCGAAGAAATTGTAACAACAAAACAAATAGGAGAAACTCCGGTAACTAATGGCAAACTAATACTTTTCTCTGCAGATGAAAGTCAAACAAAAATAGACCTAAATGATGACGGGGACCAGCATGATGATGTATTTCAGATATATTCTCTGGAAACAAAAACATCATTCAGCACAAAAGAACTCGGCGCGCAAACAACAATGAACAAGAACGGAATTGCAGCGTATATCCAAGGAAACAAATTATATCTATACGATGCAGAGGGAAATTATAAAAAAGAAACACAAATAAGTGCAAATGACGCACACGTCAAGGAGAATGTCATTCTTTACTCTCATGACCATAAAATAAATGCATACAACCTAAACACAAAAACAAAATCACTAAGCGAAATATACGGACAAAAACCAGATATGTTTGAAGAAACAATCGCATTCCAGACAGATGAAGAATATACCGGGGACTTAAATAATGACAAAGACCAGGAAGATACGGTAATTAGATATGCTATTTCTGAAGACAAGGACAATGATAGTGTATTAGATATTCTTGACAATTGCCCGACAATCTCAAATAAAAACCAATCAGACATAGACACGGACGGAATAGGTGACAAATGCGACTCTAAAATAGATAAAACACCGCCGGTTGAAAAAAAAGAACAAAATAAACCTGACGAAACAAAACAAAATGAAACAAAAAAAGAAAAATCCACCTCTATTGAAAAAAAACCGAAACAAACTCCTAAAAAAAACGATTGGGGAATCTGGTTTGGAATCCTAATGATATTATTAATAGTGATAATTGCAGCAATTCTGATATTGCCAGGGTACTATAGAAAAAAGAAAAAAGGATTTGGATTCTGAATCTAAAAAAGATACATTTTCAACACGCCCAGTTTCTTACGAAACCTTTATACAGCAAAAAAGCAAGTTTTTTGAGCATAAAGATTTCTTACGAAACCTTTATATATAGCAGTCATATTTCAGAGAATAACCAAATCGAGGGGTGTGAAAAATTATGGCAGAAGCAAGACCATTAGATGCACTAAATAAAGCAAGAGACAAAAAAGTAATCATAGACCTGAAAAACGGAAGACAATATATAGGATTACTAAAAGCATTTGACATACACATAAATGTAGTATTAGACGATGTTGAAGAAAGAATAGATGGAGAAGTCAAAAGAAAAGTAGGAACTGCTTTTATACGGGGAGATACAATAATAATGATTTCACCTGCATAAATAAGGGATAGACATGACAAAAGGAACACCAGCAATGGGCAAGAAATCAAAAGGAAAGTCCCACATAATCTGCAGAAGATGCGGCAAGCGCGCATACCATGCCCGAAGAAAAGTATGCGCGAGCTGCGGATACGGCAACAGCAAAAAGAAAAGAACTTATTCCTGGCAAAAGAAATAAATTATAAGTAAAGTATAATTTTTCTATAATTACCAATAACTATTTAAAGTGATATTAACTTCTGTTGATTACCACTCTAAAATCTTTTGCGGAGGTGCCGGAGTGGCCAAACGGGTCAGGCTTAGGTAAGTCAGGTATCTAAGCTCAGAAATGAGCAATGACTTAAAGACACCTGATGGCTTAGTGCCTACGCAGGTTCGAATCAAGCTTTTTGAAAAGTTTGTCGAAAGTCCTGCCCTCCGCATACATTTTTAGATTAAAAAAATGGATGATAAATCAATAATAAACCAAGAATATAGACTAAAGATTCAGGCTCAAACCTCTGAAAATAAGCAATACACGAATTCTTGTCGGTTTAATCGCAGAATTATAGAAAAGTTTATAAAACAAACTTGACCTTTTAGCATAAAACAGTTTATGGTACCTAACAAAAAAGGTATCTATTTGAGTAAGACGTGAAAAACAAAAAAAATTTTTACGTCTAAAAAACGATCTTTACAATGGGTAAAGATAACCCAAAAAACACGGAGGTGTTTAGATAATGAAAGCGACGAAAACTATTAAAAAGATGGTCGCATTAGGTGTCGGCCTAACAATGGTCGGAGCGACAATCTTTGGCGCATCTGCAGCAATGCTGTCTGACTATCCAGCACCATTTGTTGTAGGAGGCGTACCTGCTTCTAATCTGGCAATAATTGTCGGTGATGCAGCAGACGGTTCAGACGTTGTAGGAGCAGTTGATATTATACAAGGACTGCAAACATCCGCAGTAGTAAAAACTGCAGGAGCTGGCAGTGGAACCGGTGTTACAGTAGAAGGTGATGCTGTAGAAATCGGCAGTACTTCTGACTTATTGGAAAT
>WJKI01000044.1 GCA_014729195.1 Candidatus Woesearchaeota archaeon | reverse complement strand
GGGTTAGTATTGCATGTTGCGTGTGAAGGGAACTTTGATGACAGAAGTGATTTAAATAATGATGGAACGCAGCATGGTGGGGTTAGTATAACTCATGGTGTAAAAGGCAGGGCTTGTGGGTTTGATGGAATTGATGATAGAATACTTATTTCTGATTTAGGAATCAATGGTTCTAATAATGTTACTATTTCTCTTTGGGCGAAAGCAGATGCTTGTCCAGATACTAATATGATTGCTAGCGATGAGAGTAGTGGGCAGAACGGGTTTGGGTTTAATTCTGATTGTTCTGTTTTGATTTTCAAAGGTGATGATAGTGCTTCTGCTAATGCAAGTCAATGGTCTATCACCGGGGATATATATGAGTGGAATCATTATGTTGGCTTGTCTAATTCTACTGGTTTGTATATTTTTGTTAATGGTGTTTTGGAAGCTCAAAATACTGGTTCTTTTATTCCTGTTGATATTGATAGTCTTTACGAGATTGGTCATGCTCGTAGTCGTGCGGATAGGTATTTCAACGGCTCAATAGACGAAGTCCGGATATATAACAGAAGCTTAACTTCTACAGAAATCTTATCCTTGTATAACTCCTCCAAAAGCTATCACATGGAATTATGGACAACACCACGAGAAGGATTAACAACCGATTCTTCAGATGTTCCTGATACTTCAGATTCAACAGGATTGGTTGGATGGTGGAAGCTAAACGGAGATGCAACAGATAGTTCTGGTGAAGGAAATGATGGGACACTTATTGACTATAACTTATCAAATTATGATGGCAATACCACTGCACGAGAAGTTACAGGAAGATGGAACCAAGCATATTATTTTGATGGTGCAGACGATTATATGGACGCAGATACAATTAACGCAGAATTAAATTCGTATAACGGAACAATAAGTTTATGGACAAAAAAAGCAGAAGATAATAGTTTATATGTCCTAAGCAGCAATTTAAACTATAGAACATATATTAGAGCGCAAAGCGGAGAAATAGACTTTGTAAAAGGAAATCCTTCAGCAACGATAGATTATACTTCTGCTGAAGTAAACCAATGGTATCATCTAGTATTAACCTGGGGCAATGAAACAGGGGGGGCAAATCTCACAATGCGCGCCTATGTGAATGGAGATCTTATTGGATTTAAAAATTTCAGCAGCACTGCCGGTTCATCTAGATTCTTTTTTGGTTCATTTGCAGGAAAAAACCAATGGTACAACGGCACAATAGATGAAATAAAAGTGTACAATAGAACACTATCTCCAACAGAAATAAAAGACTTATACAAGAAAGGAGTTCTTGTAGGACACTGGACATTTGATTCTAAAGATGGAAGTGATAGTTCTTATGCTTTGGATGTTAGTGGTTATGAGAATAATGGAACAGTAACAGATGCAATTTTTACGAATGAAGGAAAATTTAAAGAAGCTTATTATTTTGATGGAGTAAATAGTTTTGTTTCTTTACCGAGTTCAGATTCTTTGAATGTAAGCGAGAATGATAATTATTCTTTTGGTATTTGGTTTAAACTTGACAGTTCATCTTATCAAGACGATGAATATTTGTTTGAGAAATGGGCGACGCCAACTTCAGGCAAACCTTATCCTGCTGTATTAAGAACTAATATTGTTGACGGAGAAGTTAGAGCTTATTTTGCAGTGTATAATGGGAGTGTAGGTGCTAATGCTTATACTCCAGTAGGAACTGATTTAAATGATAGTCAATGGCATTATATTGTCGGAGTCAAAAACGCAACTCACATTTCTACATATCTTGATGGAGTTTTTAGTGCTGATTATGGTTTACCCGGCGGACAATTATACAACGATGATGATTGGTATCTTGGTTCTAGAGGCAATACAGATGTTAATAGGCTTCATGGATGGATTGATGAGTTTAAAATCTACTCACGAGCTTTAACATCAACAGAAATTGCCGGATTATACAACGGCACAAAAACAAATCATCTTGAATTATGGACAACACCAACACAAGGAATACTCGCAGATGAAACAGATTATCCAGAAACTTCAGATAGTTCAGGATTAGTAGGGTGGTGGAAACTAAATGACTTAACTAATGGCAATACAACTGATGAACATATTGCAGATGGAACAGAAAATAATGGCTCAGTAATAGGAGCAACTTTTACAAACGAAGGAAGATGGCAAGAGGCATTTGAAACAGATGGAACTTCATCACAGTATATCCAATTACAAAACCAATATAATTTTACCCATTTTTGCGCGGTGCATGGAGGATTTAGCCTTGGCTTCTGGTGGTACTTAAGAAGTGATGGAAGCAGAGGAGGATTTTTCCAACGAGATGGATCACCTTTTAATGGAATTACTCTAGGAAAAGGAAGTTCTGGTGCTGTTTCTGTTGGAGTAACTGATTCCTCAGGTAATAATGCTAATGTGGTTGGTTCTGGACAAAAATTAAACCAATGGTCGCATTTGTTTATGACGTATAATTGCACAGCAAATACCACAAAGCTGTATATTGATGGTGAACTTGACGGAACAACCACAAATAATGCAGTAACTAATAATTTTGGAGAACCCCACGCGTATGGGCCTTTATTAAACAATAGAGACTTGACAGCCGGCGCAGATGCAATAATAGATGAAGTGCGCATTTACAATCGTTCTCTTTCAGAAGATGAAATAAAAGACCTATATATGGAAGGAGTTCTTGTAGGACACTGGACCATGGATTCAGAAGACGGAAGCAATAGAACTGTTGCAGAGGATATCAGCGGTTATGAGAATGATGGTTCTGGTAATGCAGACACTATTTTCACCAACGAAGGAAAATTCAAAGAAGGATATTCTTTTGACGGAACAACCAACGGAGAAATTGGTATTTCTGATTCCCCTCCTGTAAACATAACAGGGAACATTACAGTTAGTGCCTGGATTTATCCAAAAAGCCTAGGCGGAGCAGCGATATACCGCGGAATTGTTGAGAAAAAAGACAGCAATCTCTATGCAAGTGAAGGGTATATTCTAAATATTGATTCAAATGGCAATGCAAGATTTAATATCGGTAATGGAACAACAGGTGCAAATGCTGACGTTTCTGTATCCACAAACGAATGGGCTCATATTACAGGAGTATACAATGGAACTGGAGCTTATATTTATAAAAATGGTATTTTAAGCGGTTCTGATACTACTAACGTGCCCACTCTTGAACCCACCACAAGCGGTGTAAGGATTGGTCGTTGGGACGGCCAAGAAATATTCAACGGCTCTATCGACGACGTCCGCATTTATTCAAGAGCTTTAACATCAACAGAAGTTGCAGGATTGTATAACGGAACTAAGACAAACAGGATATCAATATGGAGCATACCTGGATGAATAAAAACAAAAAATTTAAATACTTCCTAAAAATAGGATTATATAATCCTAAAAAGAGGATTTATATAAAATGTTAAAAACAACCCACAAAATACTCAACATATTTGCAGAAAAACCCTGGAAAAAACACACCTTTAAACAAATCAAAAAATTATCCAAAAACAAATCAGACAGCTATATTTACAACACACTAAAAAAATTTGTCAAAACAGAAATACTGCAACAGGAAACAGCAGGCAAAACAATACTCTACTCTGCAAAAAAAACACAAAAAGCAACAGCATGGCTGCAATGGGCATCAGAATACACTGCATGGAACCAAAAACACATCCCCCACAAACAAATAGAAAAAATCATCCCAAAAATACCCACAAACTTTTTCACCCTGATAATAACCGGAAGCTATGCGAAAAAACAACAAAAACCAGAATCAGACATTGACATAGTAATACTCTGCGACAAAGACCCTCAAAAAGTATACGCAGAAATAAGACAAAAATGCGAATTAAGCATCCCTGAAATCCATCCATATGTCTTCACAGAAAAGGAATTTTATAAAATGCTCACAAACAAAGAACCAAACTACGGAAAAGAAACAGTGAATAACAACTTCATTTTAACAGGCGGCGCCGCCTACTACCAAATATTATTCGAGGCAATATCCAATGGATTTAACAGCTAAAATATACCTGGAACGCGCAAACAACGAGCACTTGCTGGCAAAAACCCTTCAAAAAATAAGCGAAACAGAAACAATTAAAACAAAATTAAAACTTCCAGAAAAAATAACATTCTACAGCGCAGCAATAACACACTCATACTACGCAATATTCTACGCAGCAAAAGCAATACTGCTGACAAAAAATATTACAACAAAAACCCCAGAAATCCACAAAAAAACATTTGAAGAATTCAAAAAACACTTTGTAGAATCAGGAATACTAGACACAGAACTGCTAATGATATACAAAAAAATGATAATCCGCGCAGACGAACTGCTGCAAATATTCAAAAACGAAAAATGGAAAAGAGGACACTTCACATACAGCACGATACCGCAAGCAAACCAAAAACCAGCTGAAGAATCAATAAAACAAGCAACCAAATTCGTAAAAAACATAAGAGCAGTGATAGAAAAATGAAAACCAAAATAATACTATTAATAGCAATATTGAGTTTAATAATCCCAATAGTTACCGCACCCTTATGGCACGGAACACAATCCGGAGAGGTTTTAAAAAAGAAAAATTTATATACTGTCACAAATTATGAACAATTGTGCTAAAAATGTTACATAACCAAAAAACAAAAATAATGGAACTTTTCTTTGAAGAGCCTTCAAAGAATTTCCAGCTGAGAGAAATCAGCAGAAAGACGGGAATAGCTGTCACTTCAACAAAACAATACCTGCAATCCCTATTAAAACAAAAACTCATACTGAAAAACAAAAAAACACTCTACCCAAGCTATACTGCAAACGAAACAAACAGAATGTTTAAAATACACAAACAACAAACAATAACACTTAAAATATACGATTCCGGATTAATAGACCATATTGAAAACAAACTACACCCCCGATGCATAATCTTATTTGGAAGCGTGCGAAAAGGAGAATATACAAAAAAAAGCGACATAGACCTGTTCGTGCAAGCGCAAACAAAACAAATAAACCTTGAAAAATATGAAAAAAAGCTAAAACACAAAATCAATTTATTTTTTGAAAAAGATTTTCACAAACTAAGCAAAGAACTGCTTGAAAACCTAATAAACGGGATAAAACTATCCGGATACATACGCATATGAAAAAAGAGATAATGAGCTGGGAAACCTGCAAAAAAGAGCAGATTTGAGCGCATAATTAAAAAGAATTAATAGGAAATGAATAAAAAACTCTTAATATGGATTTTAGCAATGGTTTTTTTAATTCCAATAGTTACAGCACCGTTATGGCACGGAACACCAGACGGATTAGTATCACACTGGACATGCGACGGAGACTTTGACGACAGAATCTCAGGAAACGACGGAACACAATCAGGAGGAGTAAGTATTACTAGAGGCGTTAAGGGCAGAGGTTGTGAGTTTGATGGAGTGGATGATTATGTTGATGCTGGAACTCAAATGGAATTACATAATTTTAGTGCCAGTGCTTGGATTAAAGTAGATTCACATGGAGCCTCAAATAGATATGTTGTTTCCCAAAGAGGAGTTTTTAATTTTGGAGTTCATAGTTCTGATACCCTTTATATGACGTACTATAATGGAAGTTCATACATCACTTCTTCAGGCGGAACAAATGTTACCGATGGAAAATGGCACCACATTGTTTATACATATAATACCAACACAGACAACCTAACTAATTATGTTGATGGAGAATTTAATCAATATAGAGATGTATCTTCGTATGGGGATATAGTTCCTACTGTAACTAATAAAAACTTTCTAATTGGAGCAGAAGATGACGGTTTGCCTACGGCAAGATATGAATTCAACGGCTC
>WJKI01000043.1 GCA_014729195.1 Candidatus Woesearchaeota archaeon | reverse complement strand
GTATCCGCGGTATACTGAGTATGTTTCTATTTCTTTTTTTGTATTTACAACAGGTGTTACAAACACGTAAATTCTGTTTTTTTCTGCGTCTGGATTTATTTTTTTATAGTGCATTCCTGTGTATATTACTTCTGATACTGCATCTCCTGTGTTTGGTTCGCAGAATCCTGCAAGTGCATTCCATAGCATTCCTCCTGAGCAGTCAAGTCCTGTTCCTTTTGCTTTTGGTTGCCCTGCTTGTCTTGCTGCGTAGCATACGCTTTCTGAAAGTTCATCAAAAGTGTCTGCTGGAAATATGTTTACTCCAAATGTTCTTCCTATTCCGCAGGCAGTTCCCCATTCCTGGTCATATTTTATGCCGCAGCATTCGGGTCTTGCTGCCCGCAGGTATTTTGTGCAGTAGTCTCTTTGTGCTGGTGCTTTTGTGTGCTGATATAGTTCTTTTATTCCTCTTTTTCCTGGTGTGATGCTTTCATATGTTGTATCAATATAGTCTGTGAATCCGCAGTCATTTCCTATGTATACTTTTTTGTTTTGATGGTTTCCTACTGGCACTCCGTGTTTGTCAAAGATTTCTTTTTCAAGTGCAGGTATTTCTTTTTGCTTGTTTTCTGGTGCTTTGTCAAAGTGTGTTTTTATGATTGAATCATATATTCCGCGGGGGTTTCCTTTTTGTTCTTGTATGTATGATTTGAATGTTTTTGCTGCAGGGCATCCTACTCTGTCGCATGCGCGGTGCATTACTTCGTATTCTATCCATTTTCTTAGTCCTGTTATTTCTGAGCATGCTTTGCATCCATTGCGCGCTCTTTCATTTCCTTTTATTCCTGGATTATCTTCTTCATCATCAAGTTTTGGGTTGTATACGAGTTCACACATTCCTGTTTCTGCTATTTCTGAGTGCCATCTTGCCTGTCCTGTTGATACCCATTCTCCTATCTGGCATGCTGTTAGTTCTGCAAGTTTTGATAATAATAGTGTTCCTGCGCTTGCTATGCAGGTGTATGTTGCGTAGGTTGTTGCATTTGAAAGTATTTTTTGTATAGGTTCTATTTTTTTAAGAAAATAGTCTATGTTGCCTATTTGTTTTCTTACCATTTTTGATGGAATAAACTGGTCTGTTATCGTGTCTATTTGTATTTCTATGTGTGGTATGCATATTTTTTGCACTTTGTTTTCTCTGATTAGTTGGTTTTGTGTTTGTCCCAGGTTTGGATCAAGGTATGTTTGTGTTGTTTCTTCCTGATATGGTATTTCAAGAATGAGGAAGAATCTCATGCATCCGTAATTTGCGTCTTTTATATTTGTTCTAAAGGTGCATTCTCCAAATCTGTGTTTTGATACATTGTATTGTTTTCTGTAGTTTGTTGCGTCTGGTTCAACTGTTCCCAAAGGGTCAAATTTTTGTATCTGTATTTGTATTATTCCTGTTGCCCCTTCTCTGTTTGGTGTGTTTTGTTGTATTACATTTACAGTTATTTTGTCATTGTCATAGTCATCTTCATATTCTGGTGCGAGCAATACTGGTGTTGCGCGGATGTTTTTCAGGACTGCCTTGTTTAGTCCAGTGTAGGATAAGTTAAATGGCATTGTGATTGTTTCAACTCCTTGAATTAGTAGTTTTGGTAGTAATTCTGAAGGGATTACAGCAGTTAATGATGCCGCAGTATTCAGGGTGTATCCTGATGCTCCTCCTCCGCATCCTCCGCAGGATATTGTTTTTTCTGCTGTTGCTTCATTGCCTGCAAGATCTTTTGCCGTGATTTTTATTTTGTGCTCATACTGGTCTGTAAATGCAAGTGTTGTTTGTTGCGGTGTTGTGCTTGTTTTTAGTGTTCCTCCGGTCAATTCTACGTCTTTTATCCTGAAATATCCTGTGTCGTCTGTTGTTCTTATTTTGCTTGGCGATGATTCATCGTTGATATAAACAAAGATTGTTGCTTTTTCGCTTATCTGTCCTTTTAAATCGACTTTTTTGCCTCCGACTGTTGGAAAGTCAAGATAGCATGGTTCTAGTTCTTCCAGATTTGTTGACTGGAATTTAGGGGGTGCTACATCGTGTATTATTTCATATACTTGTTTGTCTGTGTTTCCTGCTTTGTCTTGCGCAATTAATTCCAGTTTGTTTAGTCCGTCTTCAAGGTTTATGTTAAAACTGAATGAATCTGATACTTGTACAGACGTGTATTTGCTTAGGTTGCTTGTTCTCCAGTCTATTGTTACTGGTTCACTTGTTGTTCCGGTTATTGTTAGTGTTTTTGTTGTGCTTCCTGTTGGAATGTCTTTGTATTTCACAACAGGGGGCATTATATCAATATTCACATTATAAGTTAGTGTTTTTACATTTCCTGTGTTATCTGTTGCTCTTATGATTATTTCATTTTTTGCACGGGTAAGAATTATATTGTCTGTTTCAAAGTCTCCGTTTGAATCGCTAATTATTTCTGCAACTCTTGCTTTGTTGAGTATTATTGTAATATCAATATTTGGCTTAGTTGTTCCTGTTATTTTTATTGTGTTGTCTTTTGTTGCCTGCGGCACTTCTGCAAATAGTTCAAATGTTTCTGATGGCTGTGCATGAATCATTGGCATTAAAACTATTAAAATTGTCATCCAAACCGATATTATTTTTTTATGGTTCATTTGTTTTAACCTTTGGTTGAAACACATAGAAATGCAGAGCATTTCTTGTGCAAAAAAATCCTTTGGATTTTTTTTTAAGCATTGAAAATTTCAATAAAATATACAAATAGTTGAAATTTTCATTTGAATGTTGGTTTGAGTATTGTGTCATACTCTCCTTCGTATAGGTATTGTGATAGTTCTGCTCGTTCTGTGTCTGTGCTTGGTACTGGCACGTATTCAAATACGTGGAATATTATTGTGTCTTTTCCTTTGATATCTTTGTAGTTTATTTTTGTTTTTTCTCTGCTGTATCCTCCTACCAGTTTGTCCTGTCGTGAAAATAGTATGTTCAGTTCGTATTCTTGTGTTTCTTCTATCAGGTCTATTTTGTTGTCTTGTACTCCGTATGTTTTGTATTGGTAATGGTCTGTTCCTGGGATTCCAATGACTACTGCTATGTTTTCAGTATCGCGCAGTTCTGTTCTTGTTTCTTCGTATAGTCCTGTTCGTGAATTGTATTTGTGTATTATTATTTCATAGTTCATTGTTTTTAGTTTTTTCATTGGTATTTCCAGGATGTCTTCTGTCATTTGTTTTGTTGTTGTCAGGTATCCTTTCTTGGCTGCTGTGATGAATGGGTTTCCGCAGCCAGAGGGTATTGTTGTTCTTAGTCGGTATATTCCTTCATCTGCTTGTGTTTGTCCTAGTTCGCAGTATCTGTCAAAGCAGGTGTATGTTATGTTTGCATTATCCAGTTCTGTTGCAAACATTGCTCCTGGAACTATTCCTGTTGCTCTTATGTCATATATTTTTTCTCCCATTTCTTCGCAGAATTCATAGTTGTATGTGCTTGTGATGAATTGGCTTCTGTCAATTACTTTTCTGTCAAATGAGTTGTCATCTATTTGAACTGGGAATGCGTATTGGAATGTGTATCCTTCTCCGTTGAATGCTTCTGTGTCTTTTAGTGTCATCATTACAGGGAATTCTATGTCGTATACAAAGTGCCATTGGTTAAGGCATAGGTATCCAAGGTATTTTCTTGCTCCGCGGATTTTGTTTGATTTTAGCACGTTTCCTTCGTGCGGGTATGCGATGATTGTCATGGGCCATTCTGGTCTGTAGCTGAATCCTGCTCTTATTTCTGTTGGGTTTATTCCGGGGTTTAGGAGCATTTTGAAGTATTCGTATGCATCCTCTGGTGGATTTTCTGGGAATTTTGGCTGCTTGTCTTTTTCCAGTTGGTTTATTATGTCTTCGTAGTCGCTTTCAAGGTTTGAGTATGTTCTTCTTGATGCGTCAAATGAAGTGTAGGGGGTGTTTTCCAGTCGTATTGATGGGATGTTGTATTGCATCATTTGTTTCATTTCGTTTTCTATTTCATTTAGATACCATCTTTGCGGTGTGCAGTCTATTATCATTCCGTTTGTCGGTATTTCGGGGTTTGTGCTTACAAGTCCCATTGTTATGTTTTCAAAGGCCATTTTTTGGTTTTCAAAGTTCATTGTTGTTGATGCTATGTCGTGTATTTCTTTTAGTTTCACATCTATTTCTTCTACTACTTTGTTTAATTGTATTGTTTTTTGTCCTGTTTTGATTTCCAATGGCCAGATTAATTCGATTATTACGTTGTCGTCGGTTATTGTTGTTTTTGGGATAAATTCTCCTCTTGGTGTTATTTTGTATCTTGGTTCAAAGCTGGTGAAGTCGGTGCAGTCAGTGAGTCTTTGTCGTAAGTAAGAATTTATTTCCAGTTGTAAGAATTCAAGTGTTGGTTTTCTGTCTTGTCCTTGATAATACCAGTATGGGACTTTGAATGTCTCGTAGGGGTCTAGTGATATGTGGCTTGCAGGTGTTTTGGTTATTGCTGCCGGCAGGTTTACATATCCGCCCTGCATTCCTAGTTTGATTATTCCTTGTTTTGCTGTTTGGTATATGCATTCAGAGATGTAGTTGTATACTGGTTCTGTTCCTTCGGGTATTATTATTTGTTCTTCTACTGGTTTTACTACTTTTTGTGTTGTTAGGTATATTATAAGGCCGGCGGTGAGTAATAAGAGTACTCCAAGTATGATGAATACTGTGACTTGGCCTTTGTTTTTCATGATTTACCTCTTTTTTTCTATTTGTTTAATAATATCATTCATGTATGTTCTGTACCATGCCATGAACGCTAGTATTAATGCGAACATCATGAAGTATCGTGATTTTTGCGGTAGTATTGCAAATACTTTTGTTATTACTATATATATAACAATTATATAAATATATGGTATAATAAATTTGTCTATTTTTCCTATGCCTGTTATGAATGCTTTTCCAAGGGATTTTTTGATTTTTTGTTCCCATGTAAAGCTGTGGTGCATTATTGTTGTTAAGTGTATGTATGCGATTGTGATTATTGCGATTAAGTAAGTGTAGTATTGGGGGTTTAGTGCAGTTATTCCTAATCCAAAGATTATTGCCCAGCCGGTTATCCACAATAAGTTTAGCAGATAGAATTTTTTTACAAATGCTTTTGTCGGCTTGGTATTCATTAGTTTTGTCCATATCCATGCTCTGAATATTGCGTATATGAACACTAAAATAATGTAAAAGATTATTGTGATTATCAGAAAGGTTATTGCAAGGGTTTTTATTGCTCCAAGTTGCTGGCTTATTATTTCCGGACTTAGTGCCTGGGCATTTGTCAGTCCTATTTTTGTTAGTTGTGATGTCATTATTTTTGATGTTGCTCTTGCCATAACTCCGGTTATAAGGATAAAGCAGATGTCGTAGAGTAATACCCATAGTATGTTTTTATTCTTGAAGCTGTTTATGAATTGTAAAAAGCTTTTTTTGATTTTTTGTTGTATTTCTTTTTGTTTTTTTGTTTTCTTGCTTGTCATTTGTTTTAAACCTCTTTTTTTAAAATCCTTCAAAACGATCTACTTCCCCTTCTTCAGGAAGTTCTTCTGGCGCGTCTGGTGTGGGTGTTGCATCTGTTTCATTTGATGCTGTTGGGTATGGTTTTGTTGCTGTTCCTGTGTATTGTATTATTTTTGTGCACCATTCTCTTATGTTTCTTCCGTGCCAGGTGTGGTAATCAACTATGTATGGGTGGAATATCAGGCAGACTTCTGTGTAGTCTTGTTTTCCATATCTTATTAATGGGCTTGCTTCTGTTCTGTATGCGGGTGTTGATTGATAGTCTGGAAACCAGTTGAATTTGTATCCGTCTGCGGTTCTGAATTGTATGTTGTATTTTAGTTCTTGTTCTTCATATGGGTTTGTTATTGAGTATGTTATTTTGTATAGATACTTGTTTATTTGCTGGCCGTTGTCTATTGCGGCTATTGGAAGTGATTTTTCTGCTTGTATGCTTGCTGTTGCTTGTCTTTGTCCGCTTGGTGTTCTTCCTGAGAATGTTCCTCTTGGCATTAGCGGGTATAGTTGTGTGTCGCATATTCTTGATGTCCAGCATTTTGTTCCTCCCAAGAGTATTGTGTCGCAGAATGCCTGGTTTACTTTTTCTCTGTGTCTTTCCCATGTTTCTCCTGTGAAGAATAATGAGCCAAATCTTGCAAATCCTCTGTATTGTTCGTATTTTGCAAGGAATTGTGAAATTCCTGCCATTATTCTTGAAGCAGTCATTGGTTCTTGTTTAGTTCCTTCTTCCCATTCTTCGTATGCTCTTGTTCGTTCTCTTTGCGCCCATTGTTCATATCCTACTTCTGGATGGTTTTCTCCTTCTTCTGTGTGGTATTTCCAATGCATGTAATCTCTCCATCCTGGTTTTCCTATGAAGTCATTATTTTCTGTTTCTGGTGTTTGTTTTGGTGATTTGGTAGTGCTTGGTTTTTCAGTTTTTGTTTCAGTTTTTGGGGTTTTTGCAGATGTTTCTTTTGTAGATACTTTTGGAATTTCTGATTCCTTTATTGGTTGTCCTGTTCCATAAGTACGGGCAAATTTTTTTACTTGTTCTTCTGTCAAGTCTTGTTTAAAACTGTTTGGATGGCTTGGGCTGTACCATGTTCCATCTGATTTTTGTCTGAATACTACTTTTCCTTCTAATTCAGGATAATCAACAACCCAATCTCCTGCTTGAATAGGTTGTTCTGGTGTTGTTTTTTTTGTAGTGGGAGTTTCTGTGGGTTCTTCAGGAGGTATGTATTCTGCATAGTTTTCCGGTTTTTCTGCTATATCTATTAATTCTGTTCTTGTTCTTCCTTTTATTGTCGCTCCGTTATTTAGTTTGATTTCAATTGTTCCAGTATAAGTATTTATTTTTGGTTCTTCAATTATTGAATAAGTTTCCCCTCCGATATTTATCGAGTCTCCTTTTTTCAGGTCTTCTAAATATTTTTTGTCTTCTGCAATTACTGCAATGCTGATTAGTATGATTGCAATTATCCCGATTATTATTTTCTTATTCATTTTTCCATTATGTTTTGTATTACGTCATTCTTTTTTGCTTGTTCGCAGTAACTGTTTCCTATTGTTATGTCTCCTTGTTCTTTTATTGATTTTATGCTTGCTACTGCGTCAAGGATTTTTGCTGCTGTTTTTGGAAGTATGCATACTACGTATCCTGTAGCTTGTCTTAGTGCGTCTCCTTCTAATTTTTCTGGGTCGCAAAATGGATTTATTCCTAATTCTGCGCAGCCTCCGCACAAGCATCCTGATACTGCTCCTAAGAGTGATAATGGATTTTCAAACCATTCTTTTACAGTATTGACTGCTTTGTCATAAAAGGATAATAATGGTGTGATTGCAAATATTTCTCCCATTACATATGTGCATGTTAAGTAGGATTTTTCAGCTCTGCACCATGCCGGGTCTATTCCCTGTGTTTTTACATCGTTTGCAAGGCATAGAGCATATTTGCAGCTTATTTGCCGCATTTTATTCAGGTTGTAGATTATTCCTGGTCCGCAAAAGCAGAGTGTGCTCCATATTAAGCTTTCTTTTACGTCTACAAGTTGTTGTTGTGAATCTTCTGGAACAAGTTTGTTGTATTGTGATATTGCATCTCCCATTCCTAGTGATGCTATGTTTTGTGCGCTTTGACATAATTCGCCGTTAGGCCCCCAGCCGCCACCTCCTCCGCCGATTAGGAATGTTTCTACACCTGTTCCTAGTTCTGGTGATTTCCATGTTTCTCCTTTGGCATAATCTGCATCATCCCATGTAAGTCTGCAGTTAAGAAAATCACAGAACATGTCAAAGAATTTCCAGAGTTCATCTCCGATTCTGCCTGCTGAACCTGGTTTTTTTGAGCCGCCCAATATTCCTGATATCGGGCCTTTTATATTTTTTCCACTTCCGTATAGTTCTTTTTCAATTGGTCCGCGGACTTCATTGCACATTGCTTTTCGCATTTCATCTAGTTCTTTTTCCTTTTTTTTGTCTGTTGCTGCGGCAACTGAAATTGGAAGTATTATTGCAGCAGCCACCCCATCCAATGCACTTAACAAGCTTGTAAATGTGTTTTTGTATCCGCACATTTTTCTTGCGATTTCTGTGTATTTTTCAACATCATCTATCCATGACATCCAGTTCATTGCTTTTCTCATTTCATGGTCTATGTCTTTTTCTAAATTAGAATATACTTCTCCTAGTGGAAGGTCGTAAAACTCAAGTGTTATGTTGATGTATTCTTTTTCATCGGTTTTTGAGAAATAGTTTCCCACGCTTGTTGCGATATGAATAGGGCATGTAAACTTCATTTCATTCACAGCAAAGTCAGATAGTTCAAGTGTTATTAAGAGATATGGGTCTGTGCTTCCCATGCCGTTGTTTAGCATGTTTATTTCTGCAATTCCTGCAAGATTTTCAGAGGGATAGCATTCTGACAGTGTTGTGTCAATTGATGTGAAAACAGGCACTGCATCGTCGTTTGTTGTATCAAGGTCAATATGGCAGTAAACCAGTTGTTCTGTTTGTGTTGTGGTGCTTCTGTCAATTAGTTCTGGTGAGCAGGTTACAGATGATGTCCAGTATTCCGGGGAAATATCATTTGCTATTCCGTAAATTACTAAGTTTTCAGTGTGAACGTATTTGTTTCCTGCTCTGTCGTAGAATTCAAATTCTATTGTTGCATTGTCTGGTCCTGATTTTGTTATGGTTTGTGAAAACTCGCATGTTCTTATATTTTCTCCTCCGCAGGTTCCTGGAGCATAGCTTCCTCCGATTCCTGTGAAGTTTGCATAGGCGTGAAATGT
>WJKI01000042.1 GCA_014729195.1 Candidatus Woesearchaeota archaeon | reverse complement strand
CCAAAACCACGGCCTCTTCCAAAACCACGGCCGCAAGGGCCAAATCCTCTTCCAGTCATAGGGCCTCTGCCCATTGGTCCTGTTCCATTAAATCCAGGCATTTTATTTTTCCTCCCAAACCAGCTCATCTGGCTGATTTGAATTATAATTCATTACTAATAATGAATATATATTCATTAAACTATATAAAGGTTTCGGTTTTTTTGGCAGTTTTCTCCTGAAAATTCCAATAATACTCAAATCTTCCTTCTTCCGCAATGTTTATAAAGGACGCACGAATACAAGAGGAGTATGGTTACCTTCAAAGTAGTAATAGGAACTAAAGACGGCAAATGCGTCCAGAAAGAAGTCGGAGAACCAGACTCAAAAAGTCTGATAGGCAAGAAAGTAGGAGACACCATAAAAGGAGAATCATTCGGCCTGACAGGATATGAGTTCTTAATAACCGGCGGAAGCGACTACGCAGGATTCCCAATGAGAAAAGACATACCTGGACAAGGAAGAAAAAGAATACTTGCAATTACAGGAGTAGGAATGAAAAAAGCAAGAAAAGGACAAAGACAAAGAAAAACTGTCTGCGGAAACACAATCCATTCCAACATATCACAAATCAATCTCAAAATAACACAAGAAGGAAAAAATCCCTTGACAGAACCTAAGAAAGAAGAAAAAGCCAAACCTGAAGAAGCAAAAAAAGAAACACCTAAAGAAGAAGTTAAGAAATAAGTTCTTTCTAAAAAATCTAAAGGCAATGGCACGATATGTCTGCCAAAACAACAAAATTTAAATATTCTAAGCATTAAATATATCTAAAAGGGGTGGAAAATGACTGAAACAGACCTCATAAAAGAATTCATCAAAGTATACAGTTCTGCACAGATAGCAATAGACTCAAACGACAAAACAAGAGCAGAAAAAAAATACCACGGACTTCTACAAGTATACAACAAAATAAAAGACTCAAACCTTGACCACAGCCACAAAAAAATCGCATACTCCCAAATACAAAAAGTCTACAAAGGAGTACAAGGAATAGACACAAGAACAAGCATAAACAAATACGCAGTATTTGTGGCAATATTCGTGATAATACTGAGTTTAGCCGTTCTGGTAAGACCAACAATATTCGGACTTGCAGTGCTTGAAAAAGGACTATACCAAAACCACGCACCAATATGGACACAAGACACAAAAACAATCTCTCTTGACAAAACAACAACAACAATAGATCTAAACCAATACTTCACAGATCCAGACGGAGACGAACTAACATACTTAACAAAACACCAGAAAGGACTAATGCTCTCACTCTCAAACAACCAATTAACAATAACAAACGACGGAGCAGAAGGAAAAATTCCACTAGAGCTGATAGCATCCGACGGAAGATATATTGTAAAAGAAACAATAACAGTTAATATAAACTAATTCTTTGCAACAATATTTATAAAGAACAAAATAAAAGACAGTGTAAAAGGGGTAAATAAATGAAGAAAATTGGAAATTTTCTGCACGCCAAAAATTTTCAATTTTTTAGCGTGAATAAATTACTAGTGTTAGTAATAGTTTTAATACTTAGTATTCCAATAACCAATGCTGAATTCTTCAGGATAGCAAATGTAGAAACATCACCAGAAAAAATAGACAGAAGAACAGCAACACTGACAGAAGTGCCGGTGCAGATACAAACAATACTCCTTGCAAACAATCCAAGACAAGAGCCGGAGATAATTGCAACAACAGCCAAATGCGAATCAAAAGACCTCTCAGATTATTTTTTAATCAGAGAAACAACACGAACACCAATAATCGTGGCAAAACTATGGCCAGACACTGAAAAAGAAAACACGCGAATAAACTGCACTCTAACACTGACACTGCTTGACAACAACCAAACAAAAACAGAAACAAAACAAATCCAAAAAACAATACCTCTCTATGCAAGCGAACTTGGAGAAATAGACCAAGTCCTTGAAAACAAAATAATCAATTTAAATGAAGAAATACACGATTATGAAAAACAAATCGCAAACTGGAAAAGAACAAACAGATTCCTCGGACAAGTAGCATCCTTTGCAGAAACCTCTGCAAAAACAGATGCAATAGTAACAACAGTGATAGGAATAATATGGCCAATTGCAGCAGTTCTTGAAAAAATACCAACACCATACACAAAAGCAGCAGGAAAAATACTATGGACCGTAGTAGGCAAGGCCCTGCACGCCGGACACACCGGAGTAATAACACTCACGTGGAATCCTGGCTATGCACCAACCGGACTATCAACAGGACTGAGCAGCTTTACAAAAGCAATCACAATAATACAATCATGCCAAATATGCGACTACAAAAACGCATACACTGCACTAATAGAACAATCAGCAGGGAAAAAAATATTCACACTTGACGACAAACAGGGAAAGCCAACAACACTGGAACAATTCACAATATACGAATGGGAGCCATACAAAAGCATGCACATGGCACAAGCATGCCTGTGCCCGCCGGCAATAACCTATAACCTGGAAAAAGAAAGACAACTCAAGTGCATATACAGAAACTGCGTAGAACAAAATGCAGAATACGGATTTCCACTAAGTGAATGCGAAAAAACACTAAAACAACAACAATGCCTTTACATTGACGGAGCAGCATGGAAAATAGCAGGAGGAAACGCAGCAGCACAAATATTTTCAGAAATAACCAACGCAGTACTAAAACAACTGCCAGTAATCACAACAGGAATAACATGGCAGATAATGTGCGATTACAACAGAGGATTCCTGTCAGATCAAGCATATCCTGAAACCTTTGGCAAACCAGACATACTCGCAGACTGGGCAGTCCCATTATGCGCAGTGACCGCCGGACTACAAATGCTTGAAGAAACAGACTTTTTTGAAGGAAACAAATACAAATGGGACCAGTACACAGGAAAATTACAAGGAGAGGATTTCTGTTGAATAAAAAAATAATACTCCTAATAATCGTAATTTTACTAAGCGGAATAGCTTACTCAGCAGTACGAACACCAACAACACCCTGGTATGAAGTAGAGGACTGGGAAATAGAAGTCTGCTCAAAATTCGCAGGACAATCTGCGCCAGATAATGCAGAAACAGAAACAGGATATTTCTCATACGGAACAACAAGCATGACAATACAAGCATTTAAATCAAACTACGGCGACGAATACTTATACGAAGTTTACTACTACATCGAACCATACACAGAAACACAAACATATTCAATACACTTAGTCAATGAAAACAAAAGAATAAGCCACGAGATTGCCTCAGGAACAATTGGAGTAAACGCCGGAGCAATGGACTATTACACCAACTATTCTGCACTTAACTTTAATGAAGTGCGAATGGTACACAAATATGGAGCATTCAAGGTTCCAATAATACAAAGATGAAAAAAGCACAAGTAACAATATTCATCATCATCGGAATAATACTTCTTATCACACTAGGCACAGCAATATACCTTGCAACACAAATAATAATAAAACCAAAAACACCAACAACACAAACACCAATACAATCCTATGTGCAGGACTGCATACAACAAACAGCAATAATCGCACTCAAAAAAATAGGAGACAACGGAGGATACTTATCCTTTGAAAACCCCTACCGCAACCTTAAATTAGACACAAACCCGGCAGAAGGAGATGCACTCGCGATTTCTGAAATCGGGCTTTACTCAATACCCTACTGGTGGTACATGAAAACACCAAACAAGTGCAACAATTGCTATCTTACATCGGACAATATGCCCTTGCTCCCAGAAATAGAAGAACAAGTAAACAATTATGTTACAGCAAACCTGGACAAGTGCATTAATGATTTCAGACAATTCTCACCGGAATACATGATAACAACAGAAGAAAAACCAATAATAGAAACATTCATAACAAAAGAAAACATTCTGATAAGTTCAGACTATCCTATTACGATTAATAAAAACGGGCAAAAAACAAAAATAAATGAATTTGAAACAGAACTCACTGTAAGATTCAAAGACATCCATGACTTAGCACAGGAAATAATAAACCTCGAAAAAAACCAAGGAATATTCGAAGAAAGAATAATACACATGCTAAGCGCGCACATGGGGGCTGCATATGACAAACTCCCGCCAATATCAGAAATAACACACGATTATTACCTCATAACCTGGGCAAAAGAAGCAGTAAAAATAAGAATACAACAAATACTCAACAGCTATGCCCCCCTGCTAAGATTTTACGGAACAAAAAACCAAATAGACATAAATGTGCAAAACAAATACGCAGAAGGATTCTACAACGCAATGCAAATAGAAGATTTAACCAAAAAATACAACTTATTCGTGGATGTTTCATATAACAACTGGCCCTTTTATTTCAGCATAAACCCCAACCCACTCACAGGAACATACCACAAACAAAACTTTCCATACGACATACTGCCACCATTCCAAACAAACACATACGAATTTTATTATGACTTATCAATTCCACTGCTTGTCCAGATAAGAGATCCCTCTGCATTCAGCGGAGAAGGATATACCCTTAATTTTGCAATAGAAACAAACATCCGAGATAACAAAAAACCAAATGAATGGAACATCGGAGAAGGAACACTAGGATTGTGGGACAGCTCAAATGTGGATTCAGAAATGTACACAACAGAAAGAAAACACGGAGAATGCAAATCAACAGGAGAAGAATACCAATGCAGTATTGATAACAAAAAATACAACACAATAATGCAATGCGCAGAAATGTGCTACACTTCTGAGGAAAAAACAAAAAAACCTTCTGTACTGAAAACAGAATTCTGCTCTGAAGAACAAAAACTAAGCGGAAAAATAAAAATAAAAACAAAATCAGAAAAAAATCCAGTTCCTGCCGCCGGCATAAGCTACAAATGCGGAAACTACAAAACATGCTCAATAGGAAGCACCGATTCTGACGGAGAACTCGAAACAAAACTCCCAATATGCTACGGAGGAGTATTATCAGCACACAAGCAAGGATATTATTCATCTAAAAAAATCCTAAACACAGAAATAAACAAAGCAGAAACAATAGAATTAGAACTAACACCTGAAAAAGAATTCACAGCCAGCTTTAAAAAAATACCTATTACTGCAGTACAGACAAAACAAGGAATAGAAGGACGATGCTGCGAACAAAAAACAAAACCCCTTTCAACACAAAAAGCAACACTAAGACTTGAAAAAGTGAAAGAGAAACCCTATGAATCAGAATTTGTACAGGCAGTAATGATAGATGAAGATACCTCGATTAAACTAATCCCCGGCAAATACACAGTAACAATGCAATACCTTGACGAAATAGGAATAGTAATACCTGCAAAATGCAAAAAAGTCTGCACAGAAGAAACAGACGAGATGAAAGCATGCAGAACAGCATGCGACCAGCAGGAAGATTTTGTAGAACAAAACTGCAAAATAGCATTTGCATCTGTGCCTGACTGGTGCGAAGATTCAGACTTTGCAATGACGGCATGCAAAGAACACTGCACAGAAACAAAATGCAAAAAATGGATGAGAATACCAGAAGAACCACTGAATATCCGACCAGCACTATTAGGCGGAGCAGTAATTGATTCTTTGAATGGATACTGGGAAGTAACAGAAGCAGATTTACAATCCGGCCTTACACACGTAACCTTCTCTGTACTTGAAGTTCCAACACCCACCTGCCTTGACTCAAAAGGATGCTCCTATCCACCCTGCATAGGATTAGATGAAATGGGAAAAACAAAAAAATACTCTGATAAATTCAGAGCAGAAATAGAGCCGGTGTTTGGTTAGATCTCCTCAATATCTGCCAGCAGGAAACAAGACCTTCTCACAGCAGTTGACAAAATATCTGCACAATGGATTTCATTTGACTGGCCAAAAAATAAAAAACAATTATCCCGGATATCAGAATCATCAATCTCCCGGCACAAATCAGGATTATTCGTGTTCTTGGCAACCAAAGAAACACATTTATCCACATTTTGCAGTAAACTGCATTCCCCGACAGCATCAGAAGGATTAGTATTGCTCAACGCCCTGATTTCACTCAAGGATTTAGTTTCTTCTCTTGTTTCAGGAACTGATTCTATTTTTTCCTCAATAAACTCCTCTTTGATTTCATCTTTTTCCTCAACAAACGGTTTTTCAGGAGCAGTCGGCCTTTCAGAAGGAACCACAACAAATTCTTTTTCAGGACTTTCTTTTACTGCCGGGGCTTTGATTAACTCCTCTGCAGGCCTGATAAAAGAAACAAAAACCAAGCCGATAATCACGAAAAAAATGATAATAATCAAGAAAACAATCAAATAAATCCAAAACGACTGTCGTTTTGCCCTAACCTGTCTTAAAGCCTGTTCAATCTGATACGAAGAAAAACCACGCTTCATTAACTCCAGCTTTAACTCAGGCAAAGGCATGCCTGAATTCTTCTTAATAAACTCTGATAAAGCTTGATCCATGAAAAGATGATTAATACTTGTTTATAAATATTTATTGGTAAAATGCTTTATTAATTCACAATTGAGCATTTTACCAAGTATTAGTAAAAT
>WJKI01000041.1 GCA_014729195.1 Candidatus Woesearchaeota archaeon | reverse complement strand
GTAGTATATTGATATCCTAAAAAGCCAATAGCTGCAATTAAAAGAATTAGAGTAATTAAAAGTAATTTCTTGTATTGTTTGTCGTATATGTTAAGTAAACTTAGTTTTATCCCCACTAAATCACCCTGCTTGTTTAGAACTTTAGTTTATTTTTAAAGGTTTCGTATTAATTCAGAATAATAAGAATCATTTTTTCTTTATAATAGCAACTAAACTCACACCAAAGGAAGGATTTATGCCTATTATAATTAGAAAATTTTCAAATGCTAAAATTGAGGAATATATTCGGTTGTTTATTGGGGAGATATGAGCTACATCTGAGATTATGGATTGTTTCTGTCTTTTAAAAAGTTTAATTAAAGCTATTGGAATGAATAATACGAAATTCCAATAGAATAGCCGCAAGATTTTAAATTGTGTATGTTTAATCAGATTAATACGGGCGCTTCGCGTATATCTTCTATAATGCCGATTGATATCATCATGAGTGCTCCATAAGAAAAGAAATGCAGGCATGGTAAGAATCAATTTGCCCTCGGGAGTTAATTCTTTTGAAGTTTATTTATCATTAATTTATCATTTTTTATGTGTTCTAATACATCCAGCACTAAAATAACATCAAATTTTTCTTTTATTAAATCGATATGACCGATAATTTTAATTTCTTCTACTGTATTAAACATATTTTTAGATGGCTCGATACCTGCCAAGTTGGCAAATCCTTTTTCAGCATTTGTAAATTTATGCCGGACCCACATCCTATTTCCAATATCTTATTAACGCGGGAAGTGTTTTTAAGACGAGTATATATTAGTTTTCGTCTATATTAGAACCAAGAATATATTTTTCAAATTGTTTGTATTGACTTTCATAATTAGGATCCATTTTATTCCTTGTTAAAGAATTTCTTATACCAATCAACAGTTTCTTTCATTCCCTGTTCCAGGCCAAAAGTAGGTTGCCAACTAAGAATTTTTCGGGCTTTTGTGCTATCTAGATATTGGTGTTTTATTTCTCCTGAAACCTGGTTCAAAATAGTTGGTTTTAGAGAGGAATTCATTGTTTTTAGAATAAAATTCACAATATCCAACACGCTTAGTTTATTTGTTAAACTAAAATTAAATGCGTGTCCGCTTAACTTATTTGAAACAATATTTTCCCCCAATAATAGATAGGCTTCAACAGCGTCTTTTACATAAAAATAATCACGAACGTAAGTGCCGTCACTTCGAATTATTGGGTTTTCATTGAATAAGATGGATTTTATTGTTCCCGGAACAATTCGATTAAAATTAAGATCTCCCCCTCCAAATACATTTCCGCATCGGCTGATAACTACTGGCAAACCATATGTTTTGAAATATGCTTGTGCTAATAAATCACAGCAGGATTTGGAAACATCATATGGGTGTTCTCCTTTTAATGGAGTTTCTTCATCATAAGGTAATTTATCGTTTGTTCCATATGCTTTATCAGAAGATGCTATTATTGTTCTTTCAATTAATTTTGAATTACGGCATGCTTCTAAAAGAGACCATGTACCGCGAATATTAGATTCAAATGTGGATAATGGATTTCTATTGGCTGTTCCCACTATTGCTTGAGCCCCCAAATGGAAAACAGAATCAATTTCGTATTCATTTAATGTTCTTAACGTATTGGAATAATCTTCCAGCTTTCCATCGATTATGTTTGCTCGGTTTGCGATACCCTCTACCATAATTCTTGATTTGGGAACGTGATCTCTTCGTAATAAAGTTACTTCTGCGCTTTTGTTTAATAGTTCTTCGGTCAGCCATCCTCCTATCAACCCGAATCCTCCAGTAACTAATACTTTTTTGTCTTTCCAAAAATTCATTTCCATACTCTCCAAGGAGAATCTCCCTTTTTCCATAACTCATTAAGAATTTCAACTTGTCGCATAGTATCCATACATTGCCAATATCCTGTATGTTGATATGCCATAAATTGGTTGTCTTTTGCAAGGTTGTGAAGAGGTTCTCTTTCCAGCATACAGTTTTCATCTTCGGATAAATAATCAAACATTTCTTTTTTGAATACAAAAAATCCGCCATCGATCCAGCCGTCATGAGTTAGATATTTCTTAGTAAAATCTAAAACCTGGTTACCTTTCATAGTTAAAAGTCCAAATCTTGATAACGGTCTTACAGCAGTTACTGTTCCTATCTTAGAATGTGATTTATGAAAATTTAGTAATTGATTAATATCAATATCTGCAACTCCGTCGCCGTAAGTTAAGAAAAAATTGTCTTCATTAATATACTTTTGAATTCTTTTAATTCTTGCGCCGGTATTGGCAGTTAATCCCGTTTCTGCAAAAGTTACATTCCAGTCGGATTCTTCCGGTGCGCTATGATTTAACTGGGATTTGGATTTTAGGTTTAAGGTAAAATCTGATTTCTTCCATTCTAAATCCATAAAGAATCGTTTAATCATGTCCCCTTTATATCCCAGACAGAGAACAAAGTCATTAAAACCGTAATGGGAATATATCTTCATAATATGCCAGAGAATGGGCAGATTTCCTATATTTACCAATGGTTTTGGTTTGAATTCTGTTTCTTCTCTTAATCTAGTTCCTTGTCCGCCACACAAAATAACAACTTTAGGTTTTTCCATATTTTTCCGCCCTTTGTTTTTCAAAAAATAAGGTAATGCGCCACATGATAAGGTTATTAATAAATTCGAATAAGGTTTTCCAATACACGTTGGATTTTCCTTTTTTGCGTTGATTAAATCTTGCAGGAATTTCTTTAATAGTATACCTGAATTGCTTAGCTCTTATTAAGATTTCTGAATCAATAAACCAATCCTTAGATGATGGTCTTATCTTTTCATAACATTCTCTTTTCATTAATTTAGGGCAACTATTTATATCTTTTGAATTAATATTAAATAATATTTGGAGCAGCTGATTGAATGATAACGAAAGAAATCCTCTTCTTAATCCGTCTTTTCTGTTCACGCGGAATGTTTTTGTTAAATGTAGGCGGGGATTTTCTTTAAGAGCGGCATAGCAGGCATAAAGACTGTTCGGGGATATTTGTCCATCTCCATCCATGAATCCTACTACCTGTCCAGTAGTTGTTTTTAAACCAGAGACAATACCAAATCCATATCCTTTGTTTTTATCAACAGTAACTAATCGTATTCGAGGATCTTTTTTTGTAAGATTGCAAATTAATTTATTCGTTTTGTCGCGAGAGCCATTGTCCACAGCCACCAGCTCATAATCAATGTTATGTTTTTTTAATTCTTGGCTTAGACTAGACAAGACCAATTCAATATTGTGTTCTTCATTATAAAATGGAATTACTAAGGAAAAATCTTTCATTTTATTTTATCCCTCATACTATCTATTGTTTCTTTTAATCCTTGATCAAGGGAATATTTTGGCATCCAGGCAAGAACTTTTTTTGCTTTGTATATATTAAAACTATAATCAAACACATCTTTATCATTGTAGGGTAACGTCCTATTTAATTTAATTTTAGTGCCGGTTAAAGACATGATTTTTTTTGCAATATCAATTATTCTATAGCTTTCCCCCTGGGCGATATTAATTACGTGTCCGTGAGCTGGTTTGCAGATTGCCGCCTTTAAAAAAGCATGGACAATATCTTTTACGTAAATAGAATCTTTTTTCTGTTTTCCAGGAGTCATTCGAAATACTTTATTTTGCAGACAGGAATTTATCAAAGATGGAATGAACATATTGGCAGACTGGTATGGACCGTATACGTTAGATAATCGCAAAGTTATGTGCGGAAGTCCATTTTCATCAGCAAGTTTCTGGCAGTATTCTGTTGCGAGTAATTTGGATTTTGCATATTCGGAAATAGGATTAGTTGTAAAGTTTTCTTCAAAAGGAACATTATGCTTTCCATATACTTGTCCTGTACATACATTAACAAAACTCGCATATTTCAAAGATTTTAAACTTTCGAGTAAATTTATAGTCCCTTTGTAATTTATTTCATGTAATGATTCAGGTGTTGCTCCTGGAGATTGCGGGATTTGCCCTGCTAAATGAAATATTATATCTGGCGAGATATCAGTAACCGCTTTTGAAATTTGATCCATATTCCGAATATCTGCTTTGATAGCATTTACATTTGGAATATTTGATTCAAATGGTTGTAGAATGTGAATTTCTACAGGCAGATTGCTTAAATAATCTATTAAATTCCTGCCAATAAATCCTCCGCCACCAGTTACGAGGATTTTTTTGTTTGTATAAGCGTTTAAAATTTCTTGATCCTCCCAAAATCGTCCAAGGTATCGCATGTCTTCAAAAGGTGAAAATTAATTTAAAAACCTTTCTATTTAACAGATTTATTTAAGAAAAGTTATTAAACCAGAATATACCTTCCATCCGTCGAATGC
>WJKI01000040.1 GCA_014729195.1 Candidatus Woesearchaeota archaeon | reverse complement strand
TCCAGCAGGAGTTTTGTTTTGGAAACCGCTGATCCTGTTACTATTACTTCTTTTAGTGTTTCTGGCGAGGTTTTGGGTTCTGGTGCTGCCAGTTTGTACTTGATTGATAAGGATGGCAATAAGAAGAAAGTGTTTAGTAATTCTCAGAAGGGCATGCGCTTGATTACTGGTTTTTATGGTGAGGAGTCTACGCCGGTAAATATAGTTAAGGCAAAACCCGGTATTTTGAACATAAAAGAGGGTTCTGATGTCAGGGACAGTGATTTTGTGACTAATGCTATGCCTGGAGAATTTTCAGGAGCTTGCGGTGATGCTTGTGAGTTAAGCACAGATTCTGGTTCTTTTGAACTGATTGCATATGTTGAGCCAGGGACCAAGTTGATTATTGAAGAATTTGATTATACTACGGTTGAGAAATAAGGCCAATGTTTATAAACAGCTAGCTTAATTTTATTCTTATGTCTAAACTAACAGTGATAAAGGAATTAATCAAAGCTTTGAAAAAGAAAAAGCTTTCTAAGATAGAGTTATCCAGGTTAAAATTAAAGCTTTGCCGGCAGTATAAATTGAAAGAAGTTCCTACTGATATTGATATTCTGTTGCACGCATCTCCTGAAGATATTCAGAAAATGAATTTGGTTTTTAAGCCCGGCCGGTCTTCTTCAGGGGTTTCTGTTGTTGCGGTTATGTCTTATCCTTTTGCTTGCAGTCACGGCAAGTGCTTGTATTGTCCGGGGGGTCCGGGAAGTATTTTTGGGGATATTCCTCAGAGTTATACTGGAAGAGAACCCGCAACTATGAGGGCTGTGAGAAATAAGTTTGATTCTTATCTTCAGGTTTTTAACAGATTAGAGCAGTACATTGCTGCGGGGCATTTACCTGAGAAAATTGAGCTTATTGTTATGGGGGGTACGTTTCCTAGTTTTGAAAAAAAGTATCAGGAAGATTTCGTAACATATGCGCTAAAGGCAATGAATGATTTTGGTAAATTGTTTTTTAAAAATAATAAGTTTGATTTTATCAAGTACAAGAAATTTTTTGAAATGCCTGGTGATATGAGAAATGAGGAGCGGGTTAAGAGGATTATTCATAGGGTTGAAAAATTAAAAGGCAAGTCAAGTTTGAAAAGAGAGCAAAAACGCAATGAAATTGGAAAAATCAGGTGTGTTGCAATGTGTTTGGAGACAAGGCCGGATTTTTGCATGAAAAATGAGTTAAATACTATGCTTGAATTTGGAACTACGCGGGTTGAATTGGGTGTTCAGACATTAAGTAATAAGACTTTGAAGAAAATAAAAAGAGGGCATACTGTTGAGGATACTGCCAAGGCAACACAGTTGCTTAAGGATTGTTTTTTAAAAGCAGGGTATCATATGATGCCTGGTTTACCTAGAGTAAGTTATCAGGAGGATGTGAATATGTTCAGGGGTTTATTTAGATTTTCTGATTTTCGGCCTGATGCTTTGAAGATTTATCCTTGTATGGTTATTGAGGGGACAGAATTGTATAAATTATGGAAAGCTAACAAGTATAAACCATTAACAACAAAGAAAGCTGCTCAGTTAATGGTTAGTGTAAAAAAATATATTCCCAAATATGTACGGATTATGCGGGTTCAAAGGGATATTCCTACTTGTATGACTGTTGCAGGTGTTGACAGGACTAATTTGCGCCAATATGTTTCGCAGAATTTGAAAAAGAAAGGTCAGGAATGTCAATGTATAAGATGTAGAGAACCAAAAAATAGGAAAATTGATTTCAGAAGTGTAAAAATTTTGTCGTACTATTACGAAGCTAGCAAAGGTGCAGAGGTTTTTATTTCTGCAGAAGATGTTAAGAACAATATTTTATTAGGATTCTGCAGACTTAGGATTCCTTACAAACCCTTTAGAAAGGAAATTACTAAAGATAGTGCAGGAATAAGAGAGCTTCATGTTTATGGAACTACAGAGAAAATAGGAAAAAAAGGAAAAAATGTTCAGCATAAAGGTTTGGGAATTAAATTAATGAAAGAAGCAGAGAGAATTGCAAAAGATGTTTTTGAAAAAAAGAAAATATTGGTTATTGCAGGCATTGGAGTTAGACAATATTATTGCAAAAAGCTAGGTTATAAAAAGGATGGAGTTTATGTTAGTAAGAGATTATTATGATGATGCGTAATTTGCCGATAAAACGCATTAATTATACAAAACGACCAAAGGGAGAGGCAGACTAGGCCTCGCATCAGAATAAAAGTAAAATGCCTAAACTAAAACCTATTCCAGGAACCGAGGATATTGAATTCAAGCCGAAATTTGTAGAGAGATATTCTGAATTGACAGATTGGAAGGAATTTAAAAAATATACTTTATGTTTTTTGCCAAAATCGATTAGAATTAATACGTTAAAGAAACCGATTAATGAAGTTAAGAAAAGATTAAGTGAGCATTGGATTTTGACCAAGATTCCTTGGTGTAAAGAAGGTTTTTGGATTGAGCATGAGTATGGAAGATTAGATGTTGGCAATACTATTGAGCATAATTTGGGGTATTATTATGTTCAGGAGTCTGCTTCTATGATTCCTCCGATTGTTTTAGATCCTAAACCCGGAGAGAAAGTTTTGGATTTGTGTGCTTCTCCTGGTTCTAAAGCGTCACAGATTGCGCAGTATATGAATAATAAGGGAGTTTTGGTTGCTAATGATGTTTCTGGCTCAAGATTGGCCGCGTTAGGGATTAATTTGCAGAGATTGGGTGTGTCTAATTGTGTTGTTACGCAGAAAAAAGGTGAGCATTTTAAAGGTGATGATTTTGATAAGATTTTGTTGGATGCTCCTTGTTCTGGAACAGGAACTATTAGAAAATCAATCAAAACAATTAAAATGTGGAATCCTAATACTATTAAGTCTATTGCTGGAATGCAGAAAAGTTTGATTAAGAATGCTTTTAGTTTGTTAAGGCCTGGAGGAATTTTGGTTTATTCTACTTGTTCTTTGGAGCCAGAGGAGAATGAAGGTGTTGTTGATTGGTTGTTAAGAAATGATAGTGATGCACAATTGGAAGAGATTAATCTGAATATTAAAAGGGGCGATATTATCACAAAATTTGAAAAGCAGGAATACAGTAAAAAAATTGAAAAGTGTTTAAGACTTTGGCCTCAGGATAACAATACCGAGGGATTCTTCATTGCAAAGATCTCGAAGAAATAATTAAAACAAAAATCCTGTAGTGAAGTCTCGAGCAGAAGGTTTTTTCGTTGCAAAGATTTCCAAGAAAATAAGGTAGATAAAATCAGAGCAGCGAAACCTTGAGCAGAAGGATTCTTTGCCGAAAATATCTTGAAAAGAATGTTATTTCTTAAATTTATCATCAATGCTTTTGCTTTTTTTATTGTCAGGATTGTTGTTTGCTCTTACAGTTCCTACAGGTCTCCATCCTTCTTCTGTTCTTTTAAAAGTGCCTGTGGAGTATCTTTTATGTATGTTTGTGGGTTCTGTTCCAGAGTATCCGCTCCATGGATCTTCTTTATTTTTTTGATACATCTTCACTCACCTCGTATATAACAATGCCAGACTTATTTATAAACATTTAGACACATATGTGTCATTTACGATAGATTTATATATTTCTTTTATTATTTATTATTTATGTTAAGTCGTTCAAGCACAAATCAGGAAGTATGGAAGATTTTAAGGTCGGATTTAGCAATCCAGAAGGATTTGCAGAGAAACTTGATAAATTCAAGGGCTCTTGCCAAATATGTCATTAATAAGTATGGATTAACAACTTCTTTAGATGCAGTTATTTCTTCGATAAGAAGGTTTCAGTCCGAAGAAGCATTCAAGGAAGAGGAAAAATCTATTCAAAGCATTTTCAAGAATGCTGTTGTCACTACAAAAAATAACATGGCCTGCTTGACCTTAAGAATAAGACCAAACAATTTTTTGAAAAAAATCAAGGAATCAGAAAGTGGAATTTCTTATCGGATAATAACAACCCCTACTGATGTAAAGATAATGCTGGAAAAGCCCCAATTGACAGATGTCAGGAAACTTTTTACTAAGGATGAAATAATAAGTGTTGAGGATAAGTTGAGTGAGATAAGAGTTAAGGTTTCTGATACTGCAGTTAAGACAAAGGGTGTTTTGGCAAGGATTGCAAATGAATTGGCCTTGGCTAATATTAATCTGCAGGAAATTCTTGTTTGTTCCCCCAGATTTCTTATTTATGTTAAAGAAAGGGATATTGTAAAAGCTCATGAGGCTATTTTGAAGCTGTGTTAGTTTTCTGAGTATTTGCCTCGTTCATTAGCGGAATTAAAGAAACTGTTAGGTTAATATTAAATTTTCTGCTTAGTTCTTTTTCTATTTCTTTTTTTTCTTCAGGAATGTCAAATTTATTTAATTCATTTTTCAGATGATTCATTTTGCTCATTAAATGTTTTAGTTTAGTATTATTTTTTTCTAATTTTTTTTCTTTTGCTTCTGCAACAGTTATCACTTCCATTTTATTTATTTTTTCCTGTAGCTTTTTTTCTTCGACATGTAATTGTCCGTATTCTGTCAGGAATTTTCCTAGTCTGTCTTTGGTTATTTTTTTGATTTCTGCAATTGTTTTTTGGGTTTTGCGGTTTTTCATTTCCAGTTTTCCTGCCTCTGCACTTTTTTTCAGGTCTGCCAGCATATGAATTATTTCAAGATGCAGGTCATTTGTCAGTGCATCAATAGGGGATTTTAGATATTTTCCTACTAATTCCTTGTGTTTAAATGTTATGTGTTCGTATTTCTTGAGCGCGGTTTCGATAACAGAAAATGATTTCAGCAGTTCCTTCTGCATTTGGTCTATTTGTGCTTTTTTATCTTTTTTCTCTTGTTTTAATGAATTTAGTTCTTTGTCTTTTTGAAGAAGGTCTATTTCTTTCTTTAATTGCTCATTTTCTTTTTTGATTGTATTTATCTGGACAACTGCTTTGTTTGATTCTTCTCTTAATTCTTTTTGTTTTTGTATTTTATTTTGTGTTTCTTGTATCTTGTTTTTTGTTTTTTGTATTTGGTTTAGATTCATTTTTTCCATTGATTCTTTTAGTTGTTGTATTGTTTTTTCTATCTTTCCAAGAGGTATTGCTGCTGCCCTTGTTTCGTTGGCGAGAAATTCGCTTAGTATTTGTGTTGGTCTGGCAATGCTTTGTGCAAGTGTTTGTATCTGGACATTGAAATCAGTGAAAAATCCTTCGAGTTCTTCGGGTTCTTCAGGAAGTGCTAGTTCCTCCAGAAATGATTTTAGTTTTTTTGTGTATGCTTCCCTGTTTCCTGTGAGAAAGTGTTTTGCGCGTTCAGGTATGTTTGGGTTCATTAGTTTTGCATTGTTCAAATCTTCCAGTTTTTGGTTCATTTCCTGTGTGTGTTGGATTATTTTTTGTTTTGCTTGTTTTATTTTTTGGTTTAGTTTTTTTTTCTTTGGTCTTAGTTGTTTGTCATACCAGTCCTGGAGTTTTTCTATGTAGATTATGTGTTCTTCTGTTTCTTGTTCTTTCTTGAATAACCGGCCAAATATTCCCATATAGAGAAAAAACAGGGGTAGATTTATATAGTTTTGTGAAGTATGATTGTTATTATGAAGAGGCATTTTTCAAGAAAACAAAAGAAAAACAAGGAGATTGCCAGAAAAAGGATTTTGTTTTTCTTTGAACAGGCAAGAAAAGTGTTTGATTTTAATCCTTCTTTGGCTAATAGGTATGTTACTTTGGCCAGAAAATACGCGCAAAGATATAAGGTGCGTATTCCCCGGGAATTGAAAAGACGGTTCTGTAAGCACTGTTATAAATATCTTGTTCCTGGGGTTAACTGCCGTGTCAGGACCCATGACGGCAAGGTGGTTTATACTTGTTTTAACTGCAAAAAGTTCATGCGTTTTGAGTATTGATTTTTTCTTTATGTAATATAACCTGTTTTCCCCAATTCTGTTAACCTATTTAACTTATAAGCATTATAAAGTTCTATTAATTAAATTAAATAATACCAAAAGGTTTATATATTATTTATGTTAAATAGTATAACATCTGTTTCGAGGTAAAAATTTGAGTAAGAAAAAAGAGGTAGATATTAGAAATTACAATCCTAAAGTTATTTTTACCTATTCTACAGAGCATCTTCCTAAGAAAGACAAGGTTCGTTTCTATTATGCATTAAAAGGCCGTGACGGCAAGTCAGGCATTGCTAAAAAATACAAGATTGAACAGCTGGGAAGAGCTGTTTTAATGGTCAATTCTAAGTTCGAAAAGCCGGTTGAAGAATTTCTTTCATTGTGGAATTGCAAGTTCAAGAAAAGGAGGGTTTTGGTCGAGAAATGATTTGGAAAAACAAGAAAAGGGAGCTTGTAGCGGTCCGGATTATTTTGATAATCGCCCTTGTTTTTGCATTGATTTCTGTAATTAAAGACCCTAACTTGACAGGATTTACTGCCTCTGAAAACAGATCTAATTCTATTCCTGTTTGGAAAGGAAATACAACATGGCAAATAGATAAGAACAATGAACTAATTGTTGATTTAGATGATTATTTCAAAGATCCAGATTACGACACCTTAACATATCTTGCAACTTCTGCAGACAAGGTTTCAGTCAGTGTTGAGAATAATATCCTGACTATTACTCCTGATAACGGATTTGCAGGAGAAAGGGTTATTTCGATTTTAGCAAGCGATGAATACGATGCAATCACTGTTAATGTAAAGCTAGTAATCGGAACAGAAGAACAAAGAGCTTTGCGCCCGGTAAATGAATCAAATATTACTACATCTGATATTGAAGTTAATGAAACACTATCTTCAGAAATCAATATATCTGAGAATAATCATACGATTGAATTAAATGTCACTCTTCCAGTTGAATCTAATATTTCTGCTCTCGAAACAGATAATACGAGCGTTAAGAGATTTAGGGTGGAAGAAAAAATAGAGGATGAGAACAAAAAACATGTTGGAAAGAAAGTCAAGGATGAATTGGAATATGAAACCTTGTTCAATTCTATTATCAAGAATGAAACAGGTTTGACAGTTGTTTTCCATCATAATGCCTCTGTTGCCCTGCCGGTTTGGGTGGAAGGAGATATTAATTATTCCTTGTCAGCTGAAATTGCCGAACCGTATGAAAATATTACCTTGTTTGTCCCCCGGGTAAAAGGAATTATTCCCAAATTTAAACTGCATGTTGGAATCACTTCTGATGTGTTTGAGTTTGGAAAGACTGTTCCAGATGTGCTGTTTACGGGCAGTTCAGAATTAATTGACCGCGATGATGAAAAGATTGACATTAATCTTGTTAAAAACAGTTCTAAGGCAGAGATTAGGGGGGTTGTTGATGTTTCTGCAGTGACTGCCAAGACCGCAAGTATTGATGATACCGTAATCAAAACTGATATTTTTGCTGCTGAGAATATTTCAATGGATAATGCAACAATCATACTTCCTAAATCTTCTGATGTTAACGTGATTTTGGAATGTCTTGATTATAATTTAGTTGCTGATTCCTGTACTGCTGGTTGGACTAAGACAAGCATTCCTTTTGAGCAGAATAAAACGCACATTAAGTTTACAGTATCTCACTTCAGTGCTTACGGCGGGGGTATTTATGTGACGCGCGCCCAGCATCTTAGCAGCAATTATTCTTTTATTGCTGATGTGTATAACGAAGTTAAGGACCAGGATAATGTATGGACTCATCGCATTAATAACTCCCAGTATGTGCGCGCAGATTTCCATAAGAATATAACTTCCAACAAAGTTATGGATATTTTTGCAAGGGGCAATGGTACGATTGAAGTGTACAATGCAGAAGATTCCTCTTTGGTTGTATCTTCCGGTTTGATTACTTCTCCTCAGATGGTATATTTAAGCATGGAGAATCTTTCTTCTCCTGATGATACTTTTGATTTGAAGACTTCTGGAGAATATCTTGAGTATGATTTCATTCATGACGCAACAGCAGTATCCTGCGGAGCAACTTTAAACAGCAGTGAAGAATACATTTTATCTGCAGATACCACTACCTCTGGAACCTGCTTTACTCTTGACGGCGATAATATAACTCTAGATTGCCAAGGTTTCAGCATTCATGGAGATCAGTCTGGTACAGACTATGCTGTTAAGAGCCTGGTAAATGGTCAGGGAAATAATTTTACTATGTTGAATTGTTTGGTTTATAATTTCTCATATCCTCTGTATTACTATTTTGATGACTCGTATTTTTTTAATAATACTTTCACCAGTCAATTAAATTATATTTACATGAATGGTGCAAGAAATAATTGGACCAGCAATACTATTCAGAATCAGCGGTCTTCTTCCAGCAGGGGTATTTGGATTAATGGTGATAATCATTTGCTTAAGAATAATTATTTCTTTAATAATTCAGGAGATGATATTTATATTTCTTCAGCAGGCAATAGGTTTATTAACAACACTATTGATATGAATGCGCAGAATTCTTCTGGTTTCTTTTATTCCAGTTCAGGTAGTGCAATTTTTGAGAATAATACTGTACAGAATGTGGGAACCGGCAATGATGTGTGGGCATATGAGCTTAACAACGAGGATCGGCCTCTTACTTTCAGAGGAAATAATAATGTTGATGGAGAGAATGTAACTGAGTATTTTTATTATAATCAGGATAATCTTATTTTTGATAAAATAAGCCGGGGTAAGGAGCATGTTCTTGACTTGGGCCAGCTTGTATTGTATGATTGCCAGGGAATAATTATTAACAATTCTTTGTTTGAAAATCATTCAGATTATTATATGCAGTGGCATGATGTTGAGAATATCACTGTTGTTAATAATAGTTTTAATTATGTGACTGATGCGACTACGCGAAGTATTGATGGGGATACAATTCATAATTTGACTTTTGAGAATAATACTGTGAGGAGTGATGGAACCTTTCTTATTAACGGAATAGAGGACGGTGTTTTCAGAAATAATACTTTTTACACTGTCGGTGATGATTGTCTGAGTTTGACTGCTAAAAATGCAAATAGTGATGTCTTGATAGAAGAAAATTTCTTTGATTCT
>WJKI01000039.1 GCA_014729195.1 Candidatus Woesearchaeota archaeon | reverse complement strand
TTTATATTATTGTTTAAAGTAGAAAAAGAAAATAATTTTATTTTATTTGCTAAGATAGGCCATCATGATGATTTTTTTAAGAAATGATTTTTTCCGCAAACTTTTTACAGTTCATTAACTTATAATAGTATAGGTGGTTGAAATGAATCTATTTAGCGGGCATATGATGGCTCAAAATATCATGATGCAGACTTCTCCTACATTACAAATGAATATGTACTTAGAAGATTTTAAAAGGGGCACAGATGTAGTACAATTTTATCCTGAACGTCTTGATTGGATGCATGAATCAAGAAAAATGGATTTTACTCCTGCCTTTAAACCAATAGAAGCAGATCCTTATTTATATCAGGCCAAGCTTGAGGAAAGATTTGAAAATCAGCAATTATTTCGCGGTTTGGAATTAATTTCAAAAGATAGGATAGGAAGATCACATTTTGACAAGGGCTGTGTTTTATTGGCTGAACAAACTTTTAATATTAATAGGCAGAAGGATTCTTCAGAATTAATGCTGAGTTTTTTAGAGCATAAAAGGCAGTTTGACTTTATTCCTGCAGATTTTTCTCGGGCTCCTGATCCATTTGAATTAAAAACTAATTTACTTTATGCCCGAGATACATTGGACTTAACTATTCCTGCAAGACGGCCTATAGTTCCTGTGGGTTTTGCTTCCTGGGTTAGAGATACTTTAGATGAAGATGTTAATTCATTTCTTATGCCTGTTATGAATTTGGGAGATGCAATACAAGTACGTGATCGGTTGGATATTGATTTTACAGAAAATTTTAAGCCTGTAGTAATGAGTCTACCAACAGAAACTCCTGGAGTAAGGAATATGTTCGAACTCACGAGTTCAGGTCTAAGACCATTTACAGGAGATCCAGATTATACACGGGAGTTCCGGATGCCTGAATTTAATCCTCCAGAACCTCTAATGCCTCGGTATGAAATACCGCCGCCACTGCCGAAACTCAATTTTAATATGTCTAAACCTGATGAAATGCTGCCAATACCTAATCTTAGATACGACAAATATCTTTATGAGCCGCCCAGAGATCCATATGCAGATCTCATAAAACCATTTATTGATCTGGCAGGACCTGACATGACAGAAAGATTATTAAGAAAGATTGAAAACAACAGATATGACACATATCTTTATGAATCTCCCAAGAATATAGTTGCAGATGTTATGAAGATGGTCAGAGAACCAGTAATACCCGACATGACAGAAAGATTATTAAGAAAGATTGAGAAAAAGAATAATTGGTAAATTAATAAACTATTTTACTTTCTTCCATACAGAATCAATACCAACCATTTCTTCTTTTCCTGTCTGCATGTTCTTGAGTTTGACTTTCTTTTGTTTTAGTTCGTTTTCTCCTGCAAATATCACATATGGTATATTTAGAGAGTTTGCATAGTTTAGATTCTTGCTGATTCCTCTTCCTATAATGTCCACGTCTGCATTAATTCCTTTTGTTCTTAGTTTTTGTGCGATTTCTAATCCTTTTTTCTGAACTCCTATTGGTATTACATATACTTGTGTTACTGTTTTCTTGATTTCTTTTTTAGATAGCTTCATTGCATCTGTTATTACGTCAAGACCAAAGCTTATTCCTGTTGCAGGATATTCTGTTTTTGAGCCAAGCAGAGAACTTATCATTTGGTCATATCTTCCTCCTCCGCAGATTGAAGAAGTGATTTTGCTTTTTCTTAAAAATCCTTCAAATATTGGTCCTGTGTAGTATCCAAGTCCTCTTGCCAGTGAGGGATTGAATTCAATGTTTTTGTTTGGCAGATAAGTTAGCATTTCTTCTATTTCTTTCAGTCCTTCAATGCCTATTTTGTTTGTAATCATTCCTTTTAATGATTTTATTTTTGCTTCGTTGTTTCCTTGTATGTTCATGACTCCTAATAATTTAGTTGCTTGTTCGTTTGTTATTCCTTTTTCTTCCAGTTCTTTCAGGACTTGTGTTTTGCCGTATTTTTCCAGTTTGTCTATGATTATCATTACTGTGTCTGCTTTTTTTGCAGGGATTCCTGCGTATTCTACCAGTCCTTTGAGTATTTTTCTGTTATTTATTTGTAAATAAGCATCTAATCCTAATTCCTTGAAACAATCAAGTGCTAATAGCATTAGTTCTGCGTCTGCAAGCTTGTTTTTTGTTCCTACTACATCTACATCGCACTGCCAGAATTGCCTGTATCTTCCTAGTTTTATTGGTCCGTCGCGAAATACTGGCCCGATTTCATATCTTTTAAAGGGCATTTTTGTGTTTGGGTTCATTCCTATGTATCTTGCAAATGATAGTGTGAGTTCAAATCTTAGTCCGAGTTTTCTTCCGCCCTGGTCTGTTAGTTTGAATACTTCTTTCATCACGTCTGATTCCTGTCCTGCTCCTCCTTTAGCTGCTAATACATCAAATCGTTCTATTATTGGTGTTTCAAAAGGGGAATATCCGTATTTTTCAAAAACTCTTGTCAGTTTTTCAACTACTTGGTTTCTTATGATTTTGTCTTCTGGTGGAAAATCTCTTGTTCCTTTTGCTCTTTCTAGTTTCATCTTAATATGTCTCCATTTATTATTATATATAAATCTTTTTTAAAAGTTAGGGCCGTAGGCGGGAATCGAACCCGCGCCCCAGGATCCACAGTCCTGAATTCTGCCATTAAACTACTACAGCCATTCCAACTGAATCGTATTCGGTCATTACGAACCAATACAATATTTGGTTCGCTTGTGGAGCCTTGTGCTCCACTTCTTTGGGTTCTATCCTTTTGTAAAGGATAGCTACCCATTACGCCACTACAGCCATTCCATAGACTTTTGTCTAGTATTGAATAAAGAGTTGAAACAATGAATATAATCGCCACTAGTAGAATATTCACAATCATTAGAATTAAAACTAGAAAAAAGCGGACTAACAATGAATATAATCACTTTTTGCCATAATGAGAGTAAGTATGTCTTTCTCATATATAAACCTTTCGATTTATAGTACTGATTAGTGGT
Organism: Candidatus Woesearchaeota archaeon; assembly: GCA_014729195.1. Taxonomy (GTDB): domain Archaea; phylum Nanobdellota; class Nanobdellia; order Woesearchaeales; family ARS49; genus WJKI01. The sequence continues at coordinate 11,608 of WJKI01000039.1, read as the reverse complement.
TACATACTATTTAAAAGAGAACAAGGCAGTAATATCATATGTTCCTCAAATATTTTATCCTTGGAATCCTGGTAAAACTGATTACTGGTTTTGATGATACTATTACTCATATTCCTGTTCTTGCCAGTTTGACAAGGAAGAGATTAGGCAAGCTGGCTTATTCTATTGGGATGATGCTTGCTATTATCACTGCAGTAATTGTTGCTATTTTTTTGATTCATTTGCTTCATGCGTTTCCGTATTATACTTACATTAGTGCCGGTCTTATTTTTACCTTGGCAATACTTATTTTCTTTGACATATTGGTTCAGAAGCCCAGGAAAAAAGTAGAACAGAAACTGCTTAAGAAAAGCAGAATATCTTTTATGCGTTTTTCTTCGTTAGTAGGCATTGGCTTTGTTGCTGCTTTAGCTACTGTGATTGATGATGTTATTGCTTATGCTCCTGTTCTTAATGGTGATTTAATTAATACTATTTTTGCAATTATGGGGATTTTATTGGCTGCTGTTGCAGAGATTATCATAATTATCTATTTCTCCAGAAAAGTTGCAAAGATCCCCTATAAGAACAAGATTGCAGGTATAGGATTGTTTATTCTGGGTATTCTGATTCTAACAGGAGTTATTTAAGAAAACATTTATATATCCTTTTTTTAAATATTCTTTATTATGGCAGTGTTTGAAAATCCTTTGCTGATTTTATTGATAATTCTTGCTATTGGATTGATAGTTCCTGAGCTGGTCAGGAAATTAAAAATTCCGTTTATTACTATTTTGATTGTTGTTGGTGCGATTCTTGGACCTAATTTGCTGGGATATGTCACTTTTTCAGAGCCGATTAACTTTTTGGGTTTTTTGGGAATGGCTTTTTTGATGTTCATGGCAGGTCTTGAAACTGATTTAAGCAAGATTAAGGAATTAAAATACAAAATTTTTGTTCTGGCAGGTCTTAGCGGGCTTGTTCCTTTTATTACGGGTATTTTAATTACTCATGCTTTTGGTTATCCCTGGATGACTTCTTTTCTTATTGGAGTGATTTTTGTTTCTTCTTCTGTTGCTGTTATTATTCCTGCGCTGAAATCCGCGCATTTGTTTGACAAGGATATTGGCAGAATTATTTTGTCTGCTACTTTGATTGCAGATATTTTAAGTTTGGTTTTGTTGAGTTTTGTTTTGCAGAGTGTTTCTCCTATTACCCGGCTGCCTTTGCCTATTTATTTTGCTGTTTTGCTTGTTTCTGTTCTTGTCTTGTTTGCTTTGCTTCCCAGAATCACAAAATATTTTTTGAATGGAAGATTTTCTGAGAAAACAGAATATGAGCGCAGGCTTCGTTTTGTTATAGTTCTTGTTATAAGTGTTCTTGCCTTTTTTTCTTTGCTGGGTGTTCATCCTATTCTTGCTGCTTTTATCACTGGTCTTGCTCTTTCACAGGTTGTCAGGAGGAATGAGATTTATTCCAAGCTTCATACTTTGGGTTATGGTTTTTTTGTGCCTATTTTCTTTTTTATTGTTGGTATGGAAATGGATTTGACTATTCTTGCACATTTTAGTATTACTGATGTATTGCTTGTGTCTATTGTTGTTGGATTGATTGGTTCTAAGTTTATCAGCGGAGTAGTGGGAGGACGTCTTGTTCATTTGTCGTGGAAAGATTCATCTTTGTTCGGCTTTTGTTCTATTATTCAGCTGACAACCACTCTTGCAGTAACTTATGCTGCATCTTCTTTGGGTATTCTTGATTCTGCTTTGGTTACTTCGGTGATTATTTTGTCTGTAGTTACTACTGTTTTAGGTCCGGTCATGCTTAGGTTTTTTTCCAGGGTTAAGGCAAGTTAAGTTTATAAATCATGATTTATTCTGTTTTTTCAGGGGGCAGTGGTCTAGTTTGGTAGGATACGTGCCCGGGGTTCTTTTAAGACCAGAACGCACGTGATCGGGAGTTCGAATCTTCCCTGCCCCATAACTTTTTTAAATCAAATCTCATTTCTGGGTCATATGGGAGAAGATACGGCTAAGATTGGCTGTTTAGGTATTTTAAGGGAGAATTATTCAAAGGCGTATAGGGTATTTGGGAATTTTAATGATATTGAAGCACAGTTTCTTGACACCTCAAGAGAGTATATTTTTGAGTCTATTGATGATATTGCTGAAGAAAAGGGTTTTCTTCCTGTTGAGGTTCCTTCTTCCAGAATAAAGTTTTTCAAGCACGGTCTAACTGATAATTTGGCTGACTTATTTATGACTGATGGTTGTAATGCTGCGTATTTTTCTGCAGTGAAGAGAGTTAATCAGCAGTTGGATGCTGTTTTTGAGGAGGATATTACAGAATGGCATAATTGGTATACTGCAGGAATTTTGGCAGCAATGGTTACCGGCTTTGGTGCTTCTTTACATCCTGATATCGGGGCTTCTATATTTTCGTTGATAGGTTTGGTTGGTTATGAGATTCTTTGTATTGGGGCAGGATGTGGTTTTATGTTGAGCGATTATGATAATTTTGATTATATCCTGGATAAGTTGGATATTCGTTTTGGAACTGAGTTTATTCCCAAAAAAATGTCTGCTTTTCAGATGTTGGCCCCAGAATATTTTTCAAAAAAGTCATTAATAAAGGATTAGTTCTTTTTTTTGTTTCTTCCTCTGTTTTCTACTTTTTCAAGTCTTTTGAGGACTGGTATAAAATCAGGGTTTGCTTTTTTGTATCCTTCTAACACTGCTTCCCAGCAGGAAGGGTATAATTCAAAATGTCGTGATTCCAAAGCTCTGTCAAGTAAATGTAAATCTACTGCTTTGTCTTCGTCTTTATCAGAAAAAAAACTCAGTCCAAAATCAATTAAGTATATTTCATCATCTAAAATCATATTAGAAGTGGTCAAATCTGCGTGGATTATTCCGTGGGAATGCATTTGTCCTATTTTTTTTCCTATTTCTTTGCATAGTTCTGCAGGGTTTTGCGCCAGAACGTCTCTTAGTTTCATTCCTTTGATATGGCTCATTGTTATTTTCATTGTTTTGTCGTCCATTTGAACTAATTTTGGTCCTGGGATTCCTATTAGATTTAGTTTTTCAATTACTTTTGCTTCTCTGCGTGTTCTTGCTTTTCGGAGTTTGGTATCAATTTCAGGTATTCTATAGCTCTTGCTAATCCTGTCTTTTACAACAGTATCTCCTTCTAAATATAATATAGCTTCTGCTCCTGAACCGATTTGTTTCATATTTAAATCAAGATTTAGAGTGTTTAAAAAGATTTTGTTAAAAAGAGGTGCGTGGTTACCTGTTCCCTCTTCTTTTTTGTAATAGATTATGGACTGAGCTTGATGTTCGGATGGCGTTTCCATTGTGATATAATTCGTTTAGTGTTTTTGCAATTTTTCCGTTTAGTGTTTGTTTTCCTCTTTGGTATTTTTCTTGTTTTGCCAGCTCGCATGCGCAGTCTTTTTCAGAGACAATGCAAACACTTCCATTTTCTAGTGTGTCCCTTTTTTTGATCCAGGGTTTATATCCTTTTGCTATTGCTCCTAAACAGCCGTCAGAGTATTTTTGTTCATATTTTCTTCCATGAATTCCTAATTTTAGTTTTTTTGCTTTTTTTCCTCCGGTTTTTCCTGCTTCGCTGTTGACTTCCTTTCTTTCTTTTTCACTTAACGAGAACATTCCTTTTTTTTCCCTGTGTTGATCTTTTCCGCTTTCAGAATTATGTTTTTCAGCAAGTTTTTCAAGTTCTTTGTTATCTGTTATTAATCCTTGATAATGAGAAATATTTGTATTTATTGGTCCGCCATATCCTCTTATTGCCAGGCTTACAGCGTTTCTTAGATAAGACACGCTGGCGATGTTCAGGCGGTCTTGCAGGTCTAGCGTGTTTATTATTTCTGTTAGTGTTTTTCCCTGCCTGTAGAATAATGCAACTTCAGGGAATTCTTCCTGTATTCTTTTTCCAAGGCGTATTGAGCCAATCACTGCAGAGTTATGTTCCTGGTTTTTTATCATTGTAGTCTTCCTCTATGTATTAAATAGAAATTTAAGTTAATTTTTTCTCTTCTATTCTTCTTATTTGCTTGATATCAAAAGTGTGTATTGGGCATAATTTGCGCATTAATTCATTTCCTGTTTTTTGAAATTTTTTGTTTAGTAGTTCTTTCATTGTATCTTCAAAATTTTGTTTTGTTATTTTTTCTTTAACATAATTAAGCATTCTCTGTCTTAGCTCTTTTTGAGTTCCGCCTAATATGACATTTCTTGTTACTACTATTGGTTTTATTCTTATTTTTTTCTTGTCTCCTGTTTCAAGAACTATAGAATCTTGTATTTTTGTTCTTCCTCTTCTTATCATTCGTTTCATTGCTGCGTTGTTAAGTTCATATCCTAATGGTTCTGTTATCAGTTTTCCTTCGTGCTGTCCTGTGATTTTGAATTCAATCTTGGTGTTCTGTGCTTTTGGATCGCCTGTTATTTGCATCAGGCTTACTTTCATTTTTCTGCCTATTGCTGTTGCAGGGTCTACTAGGTATGTTTCCCCTATTTTGGCTTCTCTGAACAGTTTTGGTGCCATGATAGGGCACCATCTCTTCTTTTTCAGCACCATTTTGCTCTGTTTTGTTTCTGCCATTGTACTAGAAGATTAATAGTTGATTTATAAAGGTTATGTTTTGCAGAAGCTTTAAAAATATCTGCAGGATATATGAAACGGGGATTAAAATAGAGAGCAATATACCTACTTTTTCCAAACACCCGCATGAAGCAGAATGGAATCATCATGGAAGCTATCAATGGACTTATTTCTCAGAGGAGGTTAAACAAAGAGTAAAGTTTTTTCTGCATCAAAGATTAAAAGGTAAGAACTTGGATATTGGGGGCGGATGGCATTTAGTGTATCCTAATTCTACTGTTGTCGACTTATCTCATGTGTGTCTTAAGAATAATCCTGCTCAAGAAAAAGTTATTTTTAATTTAGAGGAAATTTCTAAGGGAGCAAAACTTCCTTTTAAAGATAACGCCTTTAACTCAGCTACATTAGTTAGTGTTTGGCAGTATTTAGAAAACCCGATATCTGTTATTAAAGAGTTAGAAAGAGTATTGATTCCTGGAGCAGAAGTGTACATAATTAATGGACAAGGGGGCGGACTTGAAGAATGTATACGAGGATCTGGAAAAAGTAAAACAATTCAATCAATACTTGAAGCAGAGGGTTATGATACCTTATTAGAAGTTATTCCTTTTTATAGAGCTTATGAATTTCAGTCAGTCTGTGTTGCAATGCCTGATAGAGACTTATTTGGTCCTGTACCTTCACATATAAGAAATAAGCAAGAAAGAATTGAGAAACAACATGAAATTGTTGAGGATTCTAGAATTTTTGCTGATGCTTTCAGAGAGCATGAAATACGTACAAAGTATGACTTATTATCAAGATTAGCGACATATCCAGTTACAGAATTTTCAGTAGATTTTCTAAGAAGAGCAGAATTATTTAGCCGGGAATATTATGAACAAACTGGCGCAAGATTGTTATTATTTTCTCAATATACTACCGAACCTGAAGTTTTTATGAGAAGATCTGAAGAAGATTGGATTATGGCAGGAAAAATATTTATGGGTAAAGAATATAAAGAAGTGCAAGAAAAACTTCGTGACAAATATGGGATATCCACCAGCACACATATTGGTTTTTTTAGGGATTTTAAATCAATTTCTTCTTTATTAGAGTATTGTAAAGATTATGAATTAATTCAAAGCGATTATTTTGGTTCTAGAGGAAATGAATCATATTTAGATATTTTTGTTAGATTTTTAGTCGAGTTTCCTTTAGATTCATTTACCAAACAATTACAAGAACAAATATACCAGGCCTTACATCCGCGGGTAGAATCGCTAGATAAAAAACTAATGCGGCAAAAAGCCGCGGCTATTAGTTTTTTAACTTATGAGAGTAAAAATAAACGCCGAATTGATGAGTTAATAGCAAGGAAACATCAAATATTAGATGCAGGAACGGGCATAGTTGAAATGCGAGATTTTGAATTCAGGCAATTTATACCTTATTTTAAAAGTTTAATTAGATGATTAATAATTATTTGAATAATTAAAATAAACACTCAACCCAATAACCCCAACACTATATAATAACCAGACACTTCTAAAACTAATATTAGAACTCTAAATATCCAGCTCGCTTACTTCTTTTGCGTGTTCTTGGATAAATTCTCTGCGGGGTTCAACCTCATCTCCCATTAGTATTTCAAATATTTCATCTGCATGTACTGCGTCTTCTATTGTTATTTGTTTCAGCCTTCTGGTTTTTGGGTCCATTGTGGTTTCCCATAATTGTTTTGGGTTCATTTCTCCTAAACCTTTGTATCTTTGCAGGGAAGCTCCTTCTGAGCCGAATTCTTTTATTTTTTCATTTTTTTGTGATTCTGTGTAAGCGTATTCAAATCTTTTCCCTTTTTTTATTTTGAATAATGGGGGCATTGCCAGGTATACTTTGCCTGCTTCTATCAATGGTTTCATGTAGCGATAAAAGAATGTTAACAAAAGACATGCTATGTGGTTTCCGTCAACATCTGCGTCAGTCATGATGATGATTTTGCCATAACGGGCTTTGTCAATAGAGAATTCTTCTCCTATTCCTGTTCCTATTGCAGTTATCATTGTTCCTATTTCTTCATTTTTAAGAATTTTTATTAATCGTGCTTTTTCAACATTGATTATTTTACCTCTTAAAGGCAGTATTGCTTGGAAGTCTTTGCTTCTTCCTTGTTTTGCGCTATTATGAACAAATACTCCTGCAGCCAAAGCAAAATTATGTGTTCCTTTAACTTCCAGGTCATATACATCGATTTTTTCGTTTATTTTTTCAATTCGTTTGATTTTATGATTATAGCACATGATTGCTTCGTGCATTTGAGAAGTATCAGAATCAAAGAATTTATTTGCAAATGTTCCGAGTGTCAATATATTCTTATTGTTAATTTGCTTTCTTTCTTTTTCATATGTTTCTAGACTTCCTGTTTTATTTATAATTTTATGTATAAATTGCATAGTATTAGTATAATATGTCTTATTATACGCTTTTGTTCTTTTCTTTCTAAACTCATCTGTCCATTGTTGTTTAGTTTTTTCATATCTCCATTTTAGTAAACCTTCATTTTTCCACTGTGTTTTAGCTAATTTTGATATTTTGTCTTTAATTTCAGGGTTATTTTTGAAGAATTCTTTTATTATGCGGGATTGTTTTTGTCTGTTTTCTGTTTTATTCCAATAGTCTTTTTGTGCTTTATTTAATCTTTTGCAATTTTGTTTTCTATATCTTTCATTTCGCTCGTAAAATTCTTTAAATTTTTGAATCATATATTTTTTATATTCTTCATTTTCCCATTGTTTTTTGGCTCTTTTGCTCAATTCATCTCGGATAGATAACATACTCTCTCTTATTTTATTTTTATACTCTTCAGTTTGTTTAATTTTTCTGCACTTTTCTTTAACATCTGCTCTTAATAATGTTTTTTCCGCATGGTCTCTATGCAATTTCATATGTTTATTTTTAGAAAGTCTAATAAGATTTTCAGGATTGTTATTTAATTTGTTAAAATCGGTATGGTGCCGGTGTGAATATTTTTTTGTATATTTTTTATTTCTTAGATTATATTCATCTGCTAGAAGATGTGTAAAAATCCATTGTTTTTTCATTGGATCAAAAACCATTTCATATCCTTTAATAGTTATTCTTCCTTTTAATTCGGATAATTTTCTGTAAAGTGGTGCAAGACTAATTGTCGATGTTAATTTATGGGCAGGTATATACTCTCCGTTTACACACCTGAATTTATGATCTGGTGTGCAAATAATTTCTTCATCATTGTCTAATATGACTTTAATAACTTCTACATTTCTCATGGTTTTTCTGGGATTTTCTATTAATGCAATTTCTATATTGCCTTTGGAATTTATTGTGTAACAATAATTTTTTTTGCCTTGTTTATTTTCGTTCACTAATTCTTTAAAACTAATGTTTCTTCCATCTGCAAGCGCCACTTTAGTATCTCCCGCAAAGCACCCCCCTGCTGAATCTCCTTCAACTAAGAATAATTCTGCTTTTTCTTTATCTTTTGTTGCGCAGTCTGATAGTTTTCCAGGCAGGGTGCTTACGTCTAATACATTTTTTCTGCGGACTAATTCTCTAGCTTTTCTTGCAGCTTCTCTTGCTCTTGATGCTTCAACGCATTTTCCAACTATTGTTTTTGCCACAGGTGGATTTTCTTCAAAATAATAAAATAGGTTTTCAGAGACTATTGAGTCTACTATTCCTTTTACTTCTGAGTTTCCGAGTTTTGTTTTTGTTTGTCCTTCAAACTGTGGTTGTGGTATTTTTACTGAAATTATTGCTGTTAATCCTTCTCTTACATCATCTGAGCTTAGTTTTTTTCCTGATAACAGTCCTTTTTTTTCTGCGTATTGGTTTATGCATCTGGTTAGTGCTGTTTTAAATCCTGATAAGTGTGTTCCGCCTTCATGTGTGTTAATATTGTTGCAGAAACTGAATACATTATCTGCGTATTCTGTTGTGTATTGGAGTGCAACTTCTACTGTTGTTCCGTTTTTTGGTTTTTCAATGTAAATTGTTGGTGAGATTGCTTTTTTGTTTTTGGCTAAATGTTCTACAAATGATTTTATTCCGCCGTCATATTTGAATTGTGCTTTTTTGTTTGTTCGTTCGTCTATTATGGTTATGTCTACTCCTTTGTTAAGGAATGCCAGTTCTCTTAATCGTTTTGCAAGTACAGAATAGTCAAAGTCGTTTTTTTCCATTATTGTGTAATCTGGTATGAATGTTATTGTTGTTCCTGTTTGATTTGTTTCTCCTATTTCCTGCATTTCTCCTAATGGTTTTCCTTTTGAGAATTCCTGTTTGTATATTTTGCCGTCTCTTTTTACTTTGGCAATCAGTCGTTCTGATAATGCGTTTGTTACTGAAACTCCTACTCCGTGCAGTCCTCCTGATACTTTATATGCGTTTTTGTCAAATTTTCCTCCTGCGTGTAGTTTGGTTAATACTACTGTTAATGCAGGTTGTTTGAATTGGGGGTGTATGTCTATTGGTATTCCTCTTCCGTCATCTGTTACGCTTACATATCCGTTTTTCAGTATTACTACGTGGATTTTTGTGCAGTGTCCTGCTAATGCTTCGTCTATGCTGTTGTCTAATACTTCATAGACCATATGGTGTAATCCTCTTAGGTCTGTGGTTCCTATGTACATTCCTGGTCTTTTTCTTACTGCTTCCAGTCCTTCCAGAACTTGTATTTCTTTTGCTCCGTAGCTTGCGTGTTCATGAGGAAACGGTTTGGTTGTTCCTTCTGTTCCTTTGATTGTTGTTTTTTCTTTGGTCTCAGAAGTAGGTTGTTCTTGAGTTTTCGCACTATTTTCTTGTTTATTTTCCTCACTCATTTTAGCATAATTATCGACGAGAAACCCCCATCAAATCTAATACTGAGTAAGTGCTCTTCCTTTATAAACCTTTTGTTCTGATTCTGGGGGGTAGAAGCCGTGTAACGTAAGAATTTAGGGGTTTTGAGTGTCTTGAATGCGTGGCACTTATCTTCATACTCCAATGAATGCTTATTTGATTATGTTGCTTTTCAAAGCTGTTACTAATGCCGGGATTTCAGTAGCAGCTTCTTTGACAGTTTCTATGTCAATATCCTTGCCATAATAATTTATTCCATTTCTTAGTTTTCTATATCTATCAAATTTCTTGGAAAGAGACTGCTTTTTTAGGATATCTCTCAAAAAGAATCCTATGGATTCATGGTCTAGAAATTTATAGCCTTTTTGATATCCTATTGCTTCGCAGTATTCTCTCAGTCCTTCATAAAGTTCTCTAAGAATGGTTTTTGAAGTTTTTACATTTAATGGAATTTCTTTTGCTGTTTCAATAGCCTGAATAGAGGATTTAAATAAACTTGCAGCTCTTGTTTTATTAGGCATTACTTTTTTTTGCTTTTCCGCTGTCCAGACTAAATTGAAAATTCATTATAATACTGTTAATTCTCCTGATAAAACAGTCCCATTGCAAATATTGTTAATTAATTCAGGGTTTGATTTTTTGGCTTTTTCCCAGGTTGTTTTGTCAAATTTATGGATACTGACTCTTCTGTTTAACTTTTTTTCATATTTTTCAGCTGAAAAATCTTTCTCAATATTAGATATTATGCATAAATCTATATCACTAGTTGAATCATCCATTGCAGAAGCATAGCTTCCAAATAAAACAATTACTGGCAAATCATACTCTTTTTCCAAATCTGCTATGATTTTTGATTTTCTGAGTTTTTCCAGATTATAATACAGCTTAAGATTCAAGGTTTTTTTATCAAGGACTAATTTGTAAAAAGAATATACGCCTTCTTTTTTTAAGGACAAGAATCCTTCTGTTGCCAGGTCATTCAAGTATTTTCTGACTGTAGTGTGGTTTATCTTGAGGATTCTGGACAGTTCTCTAATACTATACTTTTTATTAGGATCTTCAAAAAACAGCTTCAAAATGGTCATTTTTCTTTCCATGTGGAAGGATATATTTACAGTTGTTTATAAATCTTTCCATATTTTTGGGACTCTTATTAATCTAAAGGGCTTTTTATTGCAATTAGTTTTGGTTTTAGTGCATGGGAATATTCTAATGTTGTTTCTGGTCTTGTGTGTCCTAATAATGCTTGCACTGAAGTTATGTCTATTCCTGATTCCAGCAGGTGTGTTGCAAATGAATGCCTGAACATGTGGGGATGTAGTTTTTTCTTTATTTTTGCTTTTTCCCCTGCAATTTTAACGATTTCCTGCACTGCTCTTGTACTTAAAGGACCTTTTCTTCCTGGAAAAAGCCATGTTTGTTCTTTTACGCTATATGCCTGTAATTTTTGTTTTAGTGACTGTGGTATTATGAAAGGCCTGTCCTTGTTTCCTTTTCCTCCTCTTACCCATCCGATATTTTCTTCAAAAGAAAAATCTGTTGTTTTTAATCTTGTGACTTCTCTTACTCTTAGTCCTGCTCCATACATTAATGAGGCAAGAAGCTTGTGTTCTTGATTATTAATCGCAGACAATACTCTGCTAACCTCTTCCTTAGTAAGATATTCTGGCTTTCTCACCGGCATTTTTGCATATCTTATCTTTAGATAGCATGCTTTATGCAGCACTTGTATCATCATAAATCTTAATGCATTATGTGCAACATTAAGAGTGCTTCCTGAAACATCTTTTTCTTCCATTTTGTAAAGAAACTCCCTGACATCTTTTTTTGAAAACTCTCTTATTTCCTTGTCCTTGTTTGCCAGCAAAAACTTGCGAACATAAAACAAATAAGTTTTCACAGTTCTTGGTGATAGTTTTCTTCTGAGCATTTCTCTTTTCATATTGTACAGCACATCAATATTCATGGCAAAACAGCAGATTTGCTTTTTAATAGGCTTTACCTATCAAAACTCAGAAAAACTGCTCGTAAAACCGAAAAATACGCGCTAAAACACAGTAAAATAGCACTAAAACCGAAAAAACCTCTGATCATTTCGGAAAATCACCACCTTTCAAAAATCACACTTTTTCCACACCAAACC
>WJKI01000038.1 GCA_014729195.1 Candidatus Woesearchaeota archaeon | reverse complement strand
TCCTTTAACTACTTTCTCCACATCTTCATCACTAAGCCCGTGGGCTTTACATCCGGCTTCTATGCTTTCTGCCTGTGCTCCGGGACATCCTACACAGCCCATTCCGTTTTCCATCAGAATCTTGGCTGCTTTTTCTCCATATTTTTGAAGCACTTCCCCGATTTTTGTTTGTTTGGTTATCATACTTATTCCTCCTTATTTGATGTTTTATTTAATTCAACTGCGGTTTTATTTAAAGATTGCTTTTCTGATATATTCCATTTAACCCAGAATGCTTTTATTTTCTTGGCATATGCGTAAAAGGCTTTGTCTAATAGTTCAAAATGTTTCAAATCTCTTGCTTCCAGAAAGTATAATCGGACTAATAAACTGTTTGCAAAGTCTGAATCAACTGCCGCGTACCTGATACGCGGACCTTCGTAATAAATGAATATTATCTTGTCTGAACCTGCGTCATTTTCGATTATTTCATCTTCTGTTATATATTTAAACGAGTATTCATCATTTACTCCGTATAAAAGTTTGCTTTGGTTCAAGTCAAGTGTTAAACTGCCGCATAATACGCTGTTGTCTTTTTTTGTGCATTCTTTTGTAGCGATAGTTATTTTGGATTCTGGAAGTTCTTCACTGTATTGCATCATATTGTTGTAGATTTCATCAGCATCTTCTGAAGGATATTTTTCTTTTATAATTTCTATTGCATCTACAGAATTCAAATCTTTTATTTTTTCATATAATTCTGCAAGTCTAAAATCCCATCCTGCAGTTTTAAGTACAACAGGGTTTCTTTTTATCATATGGTCAGAAATAATAACAACACTATCTGGAATGCTGCAGTTAGCAGGCATTAACTTATTTCTCGCTTTATCACAGTCTATCATTTTAAGTATTTTAACTGCTTTTGCTTCGTTTTTTTCTGTTAATGCTTTTGCAAACCAGTATACATTTGGGTGATCCATGGATCCGCCGTCTGCGATTACTTTTCTTCGGGCATAATAAGAATATAGATATCCTAAATCCCACCACGCATTTACAACTGCATCCCCTTTTGTTTTTATCAATATCGTTTTAGATATATCAGCTATTGAATCATCCATTAATCGATGTGAAAGTCCTTGTGAGGATTTCTTAATTTCTGCACTGACTGAAACAGAGATAATCAATATCAGTATTACTGCCGCAATCGGTTCTAATATTTTCCGTGGCGTTCGCAAATGAATAATTTTTGGAAATTTTATGATATACTGAAATACTAAACTTAGGAAATATGCCGCAAGAATAGATACAGGTAGTATTAAAAAATACAATAATCTGTCTGCAAAAAAAGACAAGACACATAATATTACAAACCATAATACAAGAAAAACAGGTTTCAAATTTGGCTTTTTCCATATTGTGTATATTGAATATGCTGCTCCGAATATTGAAATAAGAAGTAAAAAAGCATCTATTTTGCTGATAAACACAGTTAAAGTTAAAGAATCTAATTCCTGAACATACGCCAATCCATCCGGATAATAAAATGCTGTTTTAAACCCCAATTTCAACAATATTGTTTCTATTGCATTTGTTGCCAAGAAATAAAGTCCGAGAATAACCGCGCCGATGATTTCCGCACTTATTAAAATCCATTTTTTAGATGATTTTGACTTAATTTGTTTAAAGATTAGATATGCAATCAATGATGCACCGATTATAAACAGAATATAGTGATAATTAGCCCAGGTTAGTTTAAACAAATAAACAGAAACTAACAGCAATAATCCATATATGATTTGTTTGTTTCGCTTGTCTGAATCAATCACTAATACAAATAACCACACTATCAATGCTGAGAAAAACACGTTCATTATCTGCGTATCTGCATATCCTAAAGAGGCGGCATCCAGAAATATCGGATGTACTGCAAGAATAAATCCTGCAAAAAATCCTGCCCAGTAATCAAAAAGCTTGGCCGCAAGGAAAAATATTATTATGCAGGTTAATACTGCAAATATAAGAGGTAAATAATATGCTGTTTGTATCAGAGACAAGGGAAGGATTCTGCTGGAATAATATATCACGGCCGGAAATAATTGTTTTGCATTGTAACCTTCTGAAATAGATCTTGCCCGATTTAGGAAAAAATATGTATCTCCCTTGACTAGATAATATTCGCCGTTGTCGTTTTTGTATCTTTCGCGGTACGCATCTGCTCGTTTTTTGATTGTATTCTTAAAATCTTTTTCTCTGGAAATCTTTAATACTGTTTCCCGCATTTCTTTTTGCAGTTCAGCAGGATCTGCTAGTGGATTATACATTTGTTCTTTTACTTTTTCTATCATTAAATAAGTAATATCCTTTTTTGCTGCCTCGTTCAGTGCAGGAATACTTCCTTCATAAAATCTTACATATGAACAGGCAAATATTATTACTGCAAGAAGGATTATGAGTTTTATGTTCCTGTTTTTGTGATTTTTTGAATATCGAGAATTATACTACTCTAAAAGTTTTTCTTAAACTCCTTCAAATATCCTCCGTTATCAATGTTTATTGAATATTGGTACCAGTCTGGTTTTTTGCTTTTCACAAATGCAAGGAATTCTTTTTGTAATTTTCTGTCCCAGGAATTATATTCTTCTTGTGTTGGGCATAAGTAGTTTATTTCGCAGAATTTTCTTTTTCTAAGGTCTTTGCCGTTGTTATTTCCTGGATGTAATGGGCATATTACTTTTTTGCCCTTGAAAATCTGGTTATTGCATACTCCGCATTTTTTGGTTTCTCCGCAGTTTTCTCTTGCAGCAAATTTTTTACTGTTCTTTGTTTGCTTAAATGCCACCGTGTTTGCTTTTATTGCTGCTGTGAGCTCGCTGCGTGTCGGGCACTTGCGCGGCGCCAAACAACAACCCATGCAGTAATATTCTCTAAAGGTGCATAGTTCTGTTTTATTTGACATCTGCTATATTTACTAAAACCTCCTGCACTCTTTTGGTAAAATCTAATGTATTATATTTATTTACCATATACCCCCTTCACTCACATTAGTTACAGAAAAAATAATACCAAAACCTTTTTAAATGCTTTGCTTATTTTTCGTTTTTATGATAACATGTGAAGACTGTAATGCAAAATGCTGCAGATATGTGGCTGTAGATATGGATGAGCCAGATTGCCTTGATGATTGGGACCAGATTAAGTGGCTTTTGATGCACGAGAATGTCCGGGTTTATTTGGATAATGACGGAGACTGGATTGTCGAGTTTATTACTAAATGCAAGAATTTAGGTAAAGATAATAGATGTAAGATTTATGATAGGCGTCCTGACTTGTGCAGGGATCATAACATGTCTGAATGTGTTATGAACGGAGAAGGGGAAGTGGAAGTTCTTTTGTTTGAAACTCCTGAACAGGTTGATGAATATCTGAAAAAGAAAGGTTTAGATAAGTCATTGCCCAAGGTTTCTCCTGATGATGATTAATTCGATTAGTGTTAAAGATTTTAATCTTCAGCACACTCTTGAATGTGGGCAGTTCTTTCGGTTTGTTAAGCATAATGGTTGGTATTATATCGGGCATAGAAACAAGCTTTTCAAGGTGAAGCAGAAAGGCAATAGATTATTGTACAGTAATATAACAGAAACATTTCTTAAAAGATTTTTTAATTTGGATTTTGATTATGATAGGATTTTCAAGAAAACAAGGAATAAACACATTTCTAAAGCCAGAAATCAATTCAAGGGCCTTAGATTGATTAAGCAGGATCCTTGGGAATGCCTGATTTCTTATGTTTGCTCTGCAAATAATAATATTCCTAAGATAAAGAAAATGATCGCCCAGCTTTGTAAAGAATTTGGTAGAAAAGTGAAATTAGATGAGGTAATAATGTATTCATTTCCAGCCCCGGGTAAGTTAAATAGCAAAAATAAAATAAAAAATTGTGTGTATACTGGTGTCAAAACAAAAAGTATTTTGGAGATTAATAAAAAAATGAATTCTTCCCGATTGAATCAATTAAAAAAACAATCTTACCAAACAGCATTAAACAAATTAACACAATTATATGGTGTTGGCCCGAAGATTGCTAATTGTGTTATGCTTTTTTCTTTGGATTTTTTGGAGGCAGTTCCTGTTGACATTCATATGAAAAAAGTTTTGGTTAAAAAATATAGTTTGGTTGATGCCTGTGATACAAGATTGACAAGTAAGGCCATGAATTGTTTTGGTAAATATGGGGGTATTTTCCAGCAGTATTTGTTTTATCAGCAGAGAATTAAGGATAAAGATTAAATAGTATCAGAGTATATTTTACATATGCCTGCTCAACAAACAATAATTAAAGTTCTGAAAATCTTGGAAGCGCATCAAGAGCGCAACAGCATGCTTGAAAATGCTAAAAAGCGTTCTAATTTTCAGATTCTTATTGCAACTATTTTAAGTGCACGAGCAAGGGATGAAATTACTGTTCCTATCTCAAATAAACTGTTCAAGAAATATCCTACTCCCGCAAAATTAGCCAATGCCCGCAAGTCAAGCGTTGAAAAAATAATAAAACCCATTGGTTTTTATAAAAACAAGGCAAAAAACATAATTAAGACTGCTGAGAGTATTCATGAAAAATACAATGACAAGATTCCAAGAACAAAAACTGCTTTGCTGGAATTGCCGGGGGTGGGCTCAAAAGTGGCTAATTGTGTTTTGGTTTATGCGTTAAAAAAACCGGCAATTCCTGTTGATACTCATGTTCATAAGGTTGCTAATCGCTTAGGATGGGTCAAGACAAGAACTCCGGAACAGACAGAAAAAAGGTTAGAAGAGATTGTTCCAAGGAGATATTGGTTGATTGTTAATGAGGTTTTTGTTGTTCATGGCCAGGATGTCTGTAAATCAGTTCCTTTGTGTTCTGAGTGCGTAATATTTAAATATTGCAAGCGTGTAGGAGTTGTAAAAAGCAGGTGAAAATGGTAAATATACTTTATATCTTGATTGGTGTTATTATTGCCTGGTTTGCAGTTGATTTTGTTCTTTTGTCATGGGATATTCACAAAAACAAGTTATTTCAGATTCATTTTAAGTATCAACCGAATACTATTAAGTTAAAGCTTCCAAAGATTGAAGCGCGGGAAAAAGAGTCTTTTTGGTTTTTTATGGTGGCTTTGATTCTTTGCTTGGGGTTGATTATTGCAGAGTATCTTATGTTTTCTACAGAAACCGGTTTTGTTAATTATGTTGGTGCGGTTATTGTTTTTTTTGCAGGTCTTATACGGATTTGGTCAAGAAGTGTTTTGCATGAATATTTTACTTTAAAAGTGTTGATTCAGAAAAAACACAAATTAATTCGCAGTGGACCGTATAATTTCATAAGACATCCGGGTTATTTGTCCTTGACATTATTTTTGATTGGCTTGGGTTTGGCTTTCTCGTCAAAATTTGGATTGGGATTGCTTTTGCTTTTATTTATTCCTGCATTAGTATATAGAATTGCCAAAGAAGAAGAATTAATGCTTGCAAAGTTTGGAAAAGATTATATATACTACATGAATTCTACTAAGAAATTGATTCCGTATATTTACTAAGGTGTTGGTGCATTGTTTGCCGATGAAGAATATTAGTTATTCATTGTGGCGAGGTTGAGAGGCAGGAGAGATTTCGCACTAATACAAAGAAATTCATTTTTATTAGCAGAGGGATAAAATGACTGAATTGTTATACATGAATGATTGCTATACTAAAGAATTTGAGGCAGAAGTTATAAAAGTAGACGGCAAATTTGTTGTTTTAGATAAAACTGCTTTTTATCCTAAGGGAGGGGGACAACCTACAGATACCGGCAAGTTAATCAGAGGTAATGAAGAATTTAAGGTGGTTTTTGCAAAGAAGACGGGTTCTGATGTTAGTCATGAGGTGGATAAAGAAGGACTAAAAGTTGGTGATAAGGTCAAGGGTGTTCTTGACTGGGATAGGAGATATTTATTGATGAGAAATCATACTGCTGCGCATATTTTATGTGAAGTGATTCATAAGGCAACAGGAGCTTTGATTACGGGTAATCAATTAGATATTGACAAATCTAGGATTGATTTTAGTTTGGAGAATTTTGACAGGGATGCTTTGGCAGGTTATGCTGAAAAAGCTAATGAAGTTATTCAAAAAGATTTGCCTGTAAGAATTTATACAATGCCTCGTGAAGAAGCGTTTAAGATTCCTTCTATCACAAAGCTGGCTAATGTTTTGCCTCCTGCTGTTAAGAAATTAAGGATTGTTGAAATTGAGGGTTTTGATACACAGGCAGACGGAGGAACTCATGTCAAATCAACTAAAGAAGTCGGAAAATTGATTATTATCAATGCAGAGAATAAGGGGAAGAATAACAGGCGTATTTACTATAAATTAAGCTAAACCTTTAAAAACTCTCTTGTTCTTATTATTTTTTATGAAAGTACTTAATATACATGCCAAAGCCAATGTAGATATAAAATTACCAGAGGATAAACTAAAAAAACTACCTCCAAATATTGGTTTAGTGACCACTATACAACATTTAGACAGATTAAATGATGTTCAGGCTCAATTACCAAATTCAATCATAGCAGGTCAGGTGCTTGGGTGTAATACAGATGCAGCAGTTAAAATAAATGATCAAGTGGGTGTATTTCTTTTCATTGGTTCTGGTATTTTTCATCCGATTGCAATTGCATTAAAAACAAAAAAACCTGTTTTTTGCTGGAATCCTTTTACCAAAGAATTAAAGCAAATTAAGGATGATGAAATTAAACAATATGAACAGAAGAAAAAGGGTTCTTTGACCAAGTTTTTAAGTTCTGATAAGATTGGAATCCTGGTTTCCACAAAGCCGGGACAATATAATATGGAAAAAGCATTGAAACTAAAGAAAAGAGCAGATAAGGATTATTACATCTTTCAGTTTGATACTTTTAATCTTAATGAACTGGAAAATTTTCCTTTTATTGAATGCTGGGTTAACACTGCTTGCCCAAGGATTGCTGATGAAAAGATAAATATTATTAATATTCAGGATATCTCCGGGTATGAACAACTTTAAAAATAATCAACTTATTCCTTCTATAATGGTAGAATTACTCGCCCCGGTTTCAGATAGAATAATGCTTAAAGCTGCAATAGATGCCGGTGCAGATGCTGTTTATTTTGGTCTGAAAAAGTTGAATATGCGTGCAACAGGAAAGAATTTCACATTAGAAGAACTGCCGGAGATTGTCAAGCAATGCCATGATAATAAGGTAAGAGTTTTTCTCACAGTTAATTCAATTGTATATAATGAGGAATTAGCGGAGATAAAGAAAATTGTTAAAGGTGCAAAAGGCGCGGGTGTTGACGCGATTATCTGCTGGGACATGGCAGTAATTCAGGAATGTAAAAAACAAAATATTGAATTTCATATTTCTACTCAGGCGTCTGTTTCTAATATTGAATCTGCACAGTTTTACAAAGATCTGGGGGCAACAAGAGTTGTTTTAGCAAGGGAATTAAATTTAAATCAGATAACTGAAATAATAGAAAAAACCGATATCGAAGTGGAAACTTTCATCCATGGTGCAATGTGTGTTTCTGTGAGTGGGAGATGTTTTACTTCACAGTACTTGTTCAACAAATCTGCCAATAGGGGAGATTGTCTACAACCTTGCAGAAGAGAATACCGAATAATTGATATTAGTGAAAAAGACAAAGAATTGGTTCTTGGGGAGAATTATATTATGTCTCCTAAAGACTTGTGTGCTTTGCCTTTCTTGGATAAATTAATCAAGGCAGGTATTGTTTGTTTTAAAATAGAGGGCAGGGTTCGTTCTCCTGAATATGTTAAGACAGTTACAGCGGTTTACCGGGAGGCTATTGATGCAGTTGAAAAAGGAATTTTTAATGAGGAATTAATAAAAAAATTAACAGAAAAACTCAAAACTGTTTATAATCGTGGTTTTTCAACTGGATTTTATTTAGGTTCTCCTACTAATGATGATTTTACAGACAAACACGGGTCAAAGGCCTTAACAAAAAAAGTTTATGTTGGTTTTGTGAAAAACTTTCTTAAAAAAATAATGGTTGCAGAGGTAAAAGTAGAATCAGATAACTTAAGGATAGGCGATAAGATAATGATTCAAGGCCCTACAACCGGAGTTCAGGAGCAAATTCTGGATTCAATGCAAATCAACCATAAACCAATCAATGAAGCTGAAAAAACAGCAGTAGGAATCAAACTAAACTTCATTGCAAGAGAGAATGATAAGGTTTTTGTGATTAAACCTTTAGATTAAAATCTGTTTCTAAATTAGAGCTTATTCCTTTTCCAATGGAGTATCCAAAATTATTCATTGATGCTCCCAGCAGACTGAAAAATCCTGGAGCTGCTTTGTATTCTTTGAATTCTGGTTCTTTAATTCCTAGGGTAGTATTCAAATATTCTTTTACTTCGTCTCTTCCTCCGAGATAATCTATGTATCCTTTTTCTTTTGCGTCTGCTCCAAGCATTATGAAGCCGTCTGCATCTTTAATAACTTGTTCTTTGGGCAAGTTTCTGTTTTGTGCGACTGCAGTGATAAAGTAATCATGCAGTTTGTCTATTTTTTTCTGAAATAATTGTGCTTGCTCTGGTGTTATTTCTTTAAATGGACTTAGTGCATCCTTGTTTTCTCCTGACACAAACCTGCGGTAGGTCATGTTATATCGTTCAATCAAGCCAGCAAGTTCAACATATGATCCTATTACTCCGATTGATCCTGTTATTGACATTGGGTTTGCAAAGATTGTATCTGCTGCTGTTGCTGCCCAAAATCCTCCTGATGCTCCTCTTTCTCGTATTAATGCTATTGTTGGTTTTTTTGCTTTTTTGATTGCGTCTGCGATTTCATAGCTTGCTACAGGACTTCCTCCCGGAGAATCTATTTCTATTACTATTGCTTTTATCATATCATCTTCATCTGCTTCTTTTATCCAGTCTGTTATTTTTTGTGATTGTGCTGCTTCTGTTGTGAAGCTGCTGATTGGTCCTGTATTTATGGTTCCTTTGATAGGTATTAACGCTACATTGCCCATTGTTATCTTAAATGATGGCATGAATAAATTTATTAGGAATACAAAAAAAATTATTACCAAAATAAATTTGAATATTGCTCCGAGCAAGGTTCTTGTTATTCTTAGAAATGATTCTATTGTTTCCAGTGTTTTTGCACTGTTCACCTTCTTTTTTGCCATTGTTTTTTGTTTATTTTTTGTATATTTAAATGTTTCCTCAAATATTAAAAAAAGGTTTTTTTATGTTCTAAAAATTGTTTCGATTTTTAGCAACCTTTATATAACGCCCCTTATATTTGATTAATATGGTAAAGAAAGGTTTGACTCCTGCTGAAAAACAGGCCCAGCAGGAAGAGTTTGCAAGAAGGACTCCTTTTCCTAAGGGTAATCAGGTTATTGGTATTTGTGAGCAGAGAGTTGGCGGTTCCAGGATGAAGGTAAGATGCATGGATGGTAAAGTAAGGATTTGCAGGATTCCTGGAAGATTAAAACGAAGATTATGGATTCGTGAAAATGATATTTTATTGGTTGAGCCCTGGGAATTACAGGGTGATGAAAAAGGTGATGTTGTTTACAAGTACAGGCCTATTCAGGTTGGTATTTTAAAGAAAAAAGGTTTGTTAAAAGGACTTGATGCTGAAGAGTTTTAATGAGGTGATACGAATGAAAAAAATCATCGCATATATCGTATGTATTCTTTTTTTAGTTTCTTTTGTTTCTGCAGATTTGTGTACTGAGTCTGATGATGGAAAGGATTATGTAGAGGCAGGTTATGTTAAGTATGGTGTTATAAAATATGATGATTTGTGTGTTTTAAGTCCTGATGCGGACATGCGTGTTGAGGAAGGACAGTATCTTAAGGAGTATTATTGTGATGATGACAAGAGAGAACACAAGATTGTTGATTGTGTTAGGGAAGGTTTTGAAAAATGTAAGGCAGGAAGATGTGTTAGTTCTTCAGGTAATGTATCGCAAAGCTCTCAGCCAGCAGCTCCTGTTGGTCCTGTTTGCGGGAATAAGATAGTTGAGTCTGGTGAGGATTGTGATCCTCCTACTAAGATTTGTTACAAGGGTTCGGATATTGGTTTGTGCAGTGTAAATTGTAAGTGTGAGATTAAGATTACCGCTGATGGTTCTGAACCAGATGAAGAAACTGATGCTTCAGATGAAAATGATTCTGAAGAAACCGTTATTGAAAAATTAGATGAGGAAACTGAAACTGTTGAGTCAGAATCTGAAAAAACTACTAAAACTGTTGAAGAAGATTCTGTAGAAGATAAAGATGGCATTTCTACTGAGAAGAACAGGTTAGCTCTGCCTAAAGAACCTAAAAAAGGTATTTTCCGCCGGATTTGGAACTGGTTTGGCAACTTATTTAGTTAATTCACTACTACAGAATAGAAATCCTTATATATTTCTTATTCTCTACTAGGTTCATAAAAATAGGGGGTTTTTAATATGGGAGCAATTAAAGCAGTATTCGCATTTGGTCTTTTGATACTTAATTTTATTGGAGCCTTGTTTTTGTTCACAAAACTGGCTGGTGGGATTCCAGTTTATCTGGAGATTTTATATGTGCTGGCAGCACTGCTGGTTTCATTAGTTTATCTGCTTGGAACTGGTTTTGATGCAAAATGGGCAGGCCCTATTGGATTAATTTTGTTTGCTGTTAACATGGCTAATGCTGTTTGTTTATATTTACTGATTGGCGCATTTTTGACATTTGTCTTGCTGATTTTGGTTAATGCAATGGGTATTTTATTGTCATTATTTTCTTTGAATGATGAAGAGGACGATGATTTTGAACCTATTGCCGAACCAGTAGAAACTTATGATGTTGAAGCTGAAAAGCCTGCAAAAAAGAAATCAAGAAAAAGAAAGAAGTAATTATTTTTTTTCAATTAGTTTTTTGATTGCTCTTGCAGCATTATGGGGGAATTCAAAACATGGAATTCCTTTTTCTTCTATTTGTTTTCTGAGTTCTATTGCATACTCGCTTCCTGTTGTTATTGTGATTATTGGTTTTTTAGATTTTTTGTGAAGTTCCTCAAGTGCATCTAGTATACTTTGTTTTCCGATTAATGGTGTTTGCGGCAGTACTGTTGCCATGATGATATCTACATTTTTATCTAGTAAATACGCGTTTATTGCGTCCGTATAGCGCTGTGTGTCTGCATCTCCCAGTATGTCTGTTGGGTTTTTTACTGCTGCTATTGGCGGCAGTTTTTTCTTCAGTTTGCTTATAGTTGATTTGGATGGTTCTGCCATGGGTACGTTGTATCTTTCCAGAGAATCTGTGCTTAGTATGCCGTAACCTCCGCCGTTTGTGATTATTTGTGTTCTTCCTTGTTTTGGTTTTGTTTGTATTTTTTCAAAGACTTTCATGTAGTCAAACATTTCTCTCAGATCTTTTGCGATTGTTATTCCTGCTTGTTTGAATGCTCCGAAGTATATTTCTGCCTGTCCTGCCAGGCTTCCTGTGTGACTCATTGTTGCTTGGCTTCCTTTTTTGCTTATTCCTCCTTTTATTGTTATTATTGGTTTTTTCTTTGTTATTTTCTTGCATACTTCAAGGAATCTTTTGCCGTCAGATATTCCTTCCACGTACATGCAGATCACCTTTGTGTCCTTGTCTGCTCCTAAATATTCTATTAAGTCTGTTTCATCTATGGTTATTGCATTTCCATAGCTTATGAATTTTGAAAAACCATATCCTTCCTCTGCTGCCAAATCCAAAATTGCTGAACCCGATGCTCCTGATTGTGACACAAATGCTATTGTTCCTGGTTGGGGTCTTTTTAATCTTGATTTTGGCAGGAATAATGTGTCCACGCCGTATGAAGAATAAACTCCTAGGCAGTTTGGTCCTATGCATTTTATCTTGTATTTTTCTAAGGTTTTTTTGAGCTGATTGCTTAGTTTTGTATTTCCTACTTCTTTGAATCCTGCTGTGATTATGATTATATTGCGGATTTTCTTTTTCCCGCAGTCTTCAACTGTTTTAATTACAAATTTAGCCGGCACTGCTATCACTGCCAAATCAATTTTTCCAGATATATCCCTTACATTTTTGTATGTTTCATATCCCATTACTTCATCTGCATTTGGGTTGACTGCAAATACTTCTCCTTTAAATGGAAGTCCAAGAAAGTTTTGAAAGATTACATTGCCTACTTTGCCTTCTTCTTTAGAAGCCCCGATAACTGCTACTCGTTTGGCTTGAAAAAAATTCTTCATGTCAACCTCTTTTCATACTTGTCTATATCATAGATATAAAAATGTTTTGCAAGAATTATTTAATTACTGGATATTTCAGATATTTTTTGTTCTACCCTAGATATTGCGTTTACCAGAAAAACATTTATAAACTCCTTCTCCAAATTCATAAAGTATGAACAAAAAAGAGGTATTTGCTTGGAGTATTTATGATATGGCTAATACTGCTTTCTCTGCTTTGTTTGTTACTTTCTTTTTTCCATTATATATAAAACATTATTTGGGCGGCACAGAGTTTCAAATTGGTTTAGTATTTGGATTATCAATGTTAGTAGTTGCTTTGTTTGTTCCGTTTATTGGTGCTTTTTCAGATAGGTTGGGTAAGAGAATGCCTTTTATTGTTTTCTTCACGGTTATTTGCTGTTTGTTTACTTTTGCTGTTATGTTTGTCGGATTGAAATTTGCTTTGTTTTTCGGTTTCATCGCGAATTTTTTCTATCATGCGGCTTTAACCACTTATAATGCCTTGCTTCCAAAGCTGGCAAAACCTAAAGAAATGGGGTGGGTTTCTGGTATTGGTGTTGCTGTGGGTTATGCAGGCACTATTTTTAGTTTAATTCTGGCGATTTTAATCTTGAATTATTATGGCTGGGAAAGCATGATTGCTGTCAAGGCGATGTTTCCTTTGACTGCATTGTTTTTCTTTGGTTTTTCCCTTATTACTTTTACTTTGATTAAAGAAAGAGGCAATGGAAAAAATAATATTCTAAGAGATATTAAATCTTCTTTTAGAGCAGTTTTCAGGACTGTTAAAAATATTAGGAAAAATAAGGGTTTGTTTTACTTTATTGCTTCTATGTTTATGTATATTAATGCTATTAATGCTGTGATTGTTTTCTTGTATTTATATGGAAGGGCAGAAATAGGATTATCTGTTAAAGTATTTATGTTGGTTTATTTGATTTTTTCTTTTGCTGCAGTTCTTGGTTCGTTTTTGTTTGGCAGGATTACTGATAAGATTGGTCCTAAGAGGACTTTGGTCTTGTCTGGTTTTCTCTGGATTATTACTGTTTTGCTTTTATATCATGTTTCTTCTTTGACTTCTTTTTTTATTGCAGGTATTTTGGGCGGTGTTGCTTTAGGCAGTGTTTGGACTGCTATGAGGCCTTTGCTTGTTCAGTTAAGTCCTAAAAAGCATGTTGGACAGTTTTTCGGCTTCACTGAATTGACTAATAAGTTTTCTGGTGTTTTGGGCCCTATTGTTTTCGGTTATTTGGCATCTCATTTTAATTATCAGTATGCAATTATTTCTTTATTTGTTTTCTTCTTACTGGGATTGATTATTTTATGGTTTGTTCCGGGTGATAAAAGATGAAGAATTTAGAGGAATCTCTTAAAATAGTTGGTAATTTTTTGCCTGTGGTTGATCATCAGGTTGTTAAGCATATAGAGGATGTCAAACAAGATTTTCCTATGGTTTTAAAGATTGTTTCTGATAAGATTTCTCACAAGACAGATGTTAATGGTGTTCGGATTGTCAAAGATGAAAAGGAGTTGAAAAAAGAGTTTGCATCTATGATGAAGATTAAGAATGTCAAGGCAATTTTGGCTCAGAAGTTTGTTGAAGGCACTGAAGTCATAATTGGCTTGAAAAAAGATGCTGCTTTTGGTCATGCATTGATGTTCGGCATTGGCGGGGTTATGGTTGAACTGCTAAAGGATGTTTCGTTTAGGATTTGTCCTATTTCTAAAAAGGATGCTGAGGAAATGATTAATGAATTAAAGGCAAAGAAATTGCTGATAGGTTTTAGGGGTAAAGAGCCGGTTAATTTGAGTT
This sequence comes from Candidatus Woesearchaeota archaeon, assembly GCA_014729195.1. Classification (GTDB taxonomy): domain Archaea; phylum Nanobdellota; class Nanobdellia; order Woesearchaeales; family ARS49; genus WJKI01. Next base: position 331 of record WJKI01000038.1, on the reverse strand, counting down.
TATTAAAGAAATGTTTAGTTCAAGCTTCTGAGATTCCTAAGAAATATCCTTATTTAAAGGAGTTGGATATTAATCCGTTGATTATTAATGAGAAAAAGGCCTTGGTTGTTGATGCTCGGATGGATTTTTCTGATAAATAAGTGCAAGTGCGTAATTTGCCGATAGATGGGAGTATTCTTCGTTACGACTGAAAGGAAAGGCAGACTAGGCCCGGCACTTGCTTACTACGCTAGAACTCGATTAATGCATTCTTGTTTAGGAATTATTTTGTCCCCGCACACACACTCTCTGCTATAGCACTTGCATTGTACTCCGTTTAGCTCGCATAAAT